>MKSX01000012.1:0-8188 GCA_001897445.1 Alphaproteobacteria bacterium 33-17
TCATTCTTTAAATACGATCATGTAAATAACAATTGTCAATATTTTGTGATGAACATTCTAAAATCAAATGGATTATTAACAAAAGAAGCAAACGATTTTATTATGCAAAATATCCTAGAAGTTTTAAAGACATCCCCAACATATGCTAGCACTATTGCTAGATTAGCCACGGAAACTAGTGCAAAACTAGATAGATTATTTTACGGTGCTGGTAAAGGAAAGAAAAAATAAAAAAATGAAAAAAAAAAAATAAAAAATTTTTTAATAAAAAATTTTTGAACTGATCAAAAAAAAACAACAATGAGTGAACTAAACACAATTGACCTAAACTTTGAAGGCTTAAATGATGAACAAAAAGAAGTGTATGATAAATATATTAGAGAATTTATCATAGCTAATCCTTATCCTACATATGATGAAATTTATAAATATATATTTTATCATAATGTTGATAAATTTGATCTTATACTTTATGGACAATGGTGTTCATATAATGAATACAATCATTTTCTTATGAAGTGTATTTATGAGAAAAAATTTTATAAGGAAAAAATAAAAGAAATAGGACACATAATTTATAAGTGTTGGGGTATAAAAGTTATGAAAGATATATATAATTTGATGAAAGTTGTATATTTAAAAATGTTTCTAAAACATGAAGCACTTGAATGTTATCACAAATATTTTATTTATTTAATTGATCAAGCTTGGTCTGAAATTGATGAATGGAAACATGCACATTTAAAAAATAAAAAATAAATAAAAAAATAAAAAAAAACTTTAAAAATAATTTTTCAATGAAAAGTTATATAACATGGAGATAAATCTGGAAGAACTTAAAGATTTTGTTAAAACAAATCCTTATCCATCATTTCATATCATAAATAATTTTATGTATAGCGGACTTGTATTATATAAAGTGGCATTTGAATATTTTACCGATTATGAACATCATCATCATAAAATAGCTAAAGATATTTACAATAATATTTATGATGAAAATGTAGTTAAAACAAATGTTGATTTAGCATATAAAATGTATGGTGATAAAGGATTGGAAATAATATTTTATGTTATGAGGGAAACAATTAAATTTTATTTAATAAAAAATAATCCAGGAGTAGTATATTTTATTGAAGATATTCTTGAAAAAAATTTTGGATTCAAAAAATGAGTTCATATTGTGTTAAATGTAAAAAGAAGACAAAGAATGTCGGAGGTAAAATAGAAACAGCAAAGAATGGACAGAGAATGTTAAAATCAAAATGTGCAGTCTGTGGAACCAAAAAAGTAGAATTTATATCAAAACAATCTGGAGGTAATCCTGCAGCAATTGCAGCTGCAGCTGGAAATGCAGCAGGTGGATTAGGAAGTTTAGGAAGTAGTATTGCGAAAGCAGTAGATAATAGATTAGATAAAAATGGATTTTATCAACGTGAACAATTAAGAAAGAATAGAGAAATGTTAAAGAAATTAACAATGGATTTATATGTTGAAGCAAAAAGACGAGGAGCACCAATTTTGGCAGAAGAAGCTAGAAAAATAGCAATGGATCTGATGGCTAAACAAGGATTAGTTACATATTGAAAAAACGGACACAAATAAAATATATCATGGATTTGCTAGAGCAAATCCTATATATTTCAATTTTCCTCGAGATACCTCGAGTAAAAATAATTTTTCTTTGAAAAATTATAGTAATAAAAAAAAATGAATATAGAGCATGAACAAATTTTTTACATCAACAGTCGGAAAAAATTAAAAGAAGATGAATCACATTCTGATTTTTCTTATTTTCTGGATCTGAATCAAAATATAGATTACACACATGTAGTTTTGTTAAATTGTTCCATACCAAAATCATATTATAATGTTCAAAAAAATAGTTCATTCATACTAACAGAAGGAACAGATTCAGTTACAATTGATTTTCCACCATCAAATTATTCCAGAACATCATTCAAAAATATTGCTCAACAACTTTTAAATCAAAATTCACCACATAATTATCAATACACAATATCATTTCAAAATATTAATACTATAGGAGAAGATGGAAAATTAACTTATACTGTTTCAGGAGTTGATGTTAGTGATCCACAACCAATTTTTACTTTCAATAATACATTATTTGAACTATTTGGATTTGACAAAAACAAAAGTTATCAATTTACTTCAAATGTTATACGATCAGTAAATGTATGTAATATGAACAAGGAATCTACATTATTTTTAAGATCTAATATTGTACAGAATCAAGGAAACAATATTTTACATGATATTATAAGTTTTTCTGATCCAAGTTATTCTTATATTATTTATGAGAGCAATGGAAATCTATTAGAGAATGCAAAAAAGTTTTCAAGAGATAAAAGCAACATTTATCAATTCTGGTTGACAAATGAAGATGATGATAGAATTGATTTGAATGGATTGAATATGATATTTAAGATTATGGTGTATAAGCAAAATAAAATAACGGAATTTCAAGAAAAACCAAAAAAAATTAATAATTAAATAAAAAATGAGTGAATCGAATTTAATTTCAAAAGAAATCAGTCAAAGAAAACAAAAAGTATTAGATCATTCAGATTATAGATATTTACGTATTGTTCAACAAAATAATGGTGGAAGTGTAACATTAGATGCAAATGGTGGTCAAGAATCAACATTTCAAATTCCAGCATCTCAAGTTTTTAATTTATCGAGAAGTTATTTTAGATTTACTGAGGAACAAGCTGCTAATGTTGGTGCGAATAATTTTGTTTACAGATTTTGTGATCTTGTTCCACACTTTCAAAGATTAACAATTATGACACAAAAAGGTCAAGTTATTATTTGTGAAATACCTGATTGTCATCAATATACTAAAGCTGTTTTAAGACATGAAACCAGACTTGATGAAATGTTAGGAAATGATTCTCCTGCCGATGATGTAGGTATTTATTCAGGTCTGATTCCACCACAAAATTCTTTAATCTCTTATACAGATATTCCAGGTGGTGCTGCTAGTGTTGCAGGTTTAGAAGGTGATATATCAGCTGCACTTGCTTCGATTGCAACCAACGGTGTCATTAGAACATCTGGTGGTGTAGCTAAAAATGGGTTTTTAGAACCTAAATATCATATCAGAAACACTACAACAAATACAAAATTAAAAATTCATAATAGATTACCTTTAAGTTTATTTAAAAATACAATTTGTGCAATGGATAAGAATAGATATTTCGGTGATATTATAGAAATTAGAGTTACTTGGAGTGAAACTGCTAATATATATTTTTGTGCAAGAACAACAGCAAAAAGTACTCCAGTTGTTCCACCAGCAAATCTTGATATTACAAGTTTAGAATTTCATTTATGTACAGAAAATAATCCTGTAATTGTTCAAGATATGAAAACAAAATTTGCAAATGGAGGATTTGTTGACCACATTCCATATCTATACAATTCAAAACAAACTAAAACAGGTACTTTACAACATATTGAATTAGATATTAATCGTTCTCAAGGATCTCATATTCAAAAAATTCTTTGGTTTCCTTCTAATGTTGCTAAAGATCAAGGTGTTAGATATTATCATGCTTTAGGTGAACAATATCCTGATGGTGCTGCAGCTTCAACTGGTGCTACTGACATTCTTGACTTCAATCCTCTAATAAATGGAAATCCTATTTATTCATCATCTGTAAAACAAAGAGTTGGTACAGCTGTTTTTAATGAACCATACTTTTTACAAAGAAATAGAATGAAAGGTAATTGTATAACATCTGTTGATGATTATAATCATAATTTTGTCTGGTATCAAGATTGGACTGATCCAAATCCATTTTGGATGAAACCATTAGATAGATTTGATCCAGATGTTTATATTGATGGTTATCCGTTAACTGAACCCGTTAAATATGAAATTGATATTAATTTTGGTAATGCAGCAGCTACAAGAATTCATTATATTTATGCTGTTGTACTTAGAGAATTAACAGTTAATCAAACAGAAATAGTTATGAGATAAAAATAAACAATAATTTTCCAGATCTTTTTTCAGATGCAATGCATTTGAAAAATTTTTTCATATATAAAAGATGATTTATCAATCCAGAAATGATATTAAATATCAAACTGTTTTTATTAACAGATATTTAGATGCTATTACCACATTTGATCATGTTATTAACATCAACTTTGAAGTTGATGAGATTGTTTTGAAAAATTTAGTTGTTGTTGATTTAGATGCAAATAATTCACCGAATCTTGTTACAATTAAAAGTAATCTTGTAGAGGATCAAATTCTTTATACATATCCTATTGAAATAAATAATATTGAAACTACCGGTGGCGTTGTAAGTAAATCATTTCAAAAAGATCTGAATATCCCTTTTCAAGTTAAAAAGGGAATGGGTAATATTAATTCAACATATACATTTACATTTTTAAATAATTTTATAGATAAAACTGGCGCAATTACAAATGCTTCATTACCAGCAACCAATAAAATTTATATTTCAATGTGTTTAGTATTTATTAAATATTTATTATAGAGTTATAGTTAATTTATTATATAATATATAATAATTTATCATATAATAATTTGAATATAAATTATAATATTTTCAATATACTTTCAATGTATTTTAATGTAATTTAATTAAAATTATTTATGAATATAAATGTCAAAACATAAGTTGTCGCAAGAATTTCGTGAGCGAAATTCACGACAACTCAATTTTCATGCGCAGGAGCGCTTGAAAAATAAATCTATCTTAAAAGATTTAGTTGCAATAAACAAAATAAAAAACAACAATTCACAGATTGAATACAAAGATTATACAAAGGATGAAATTATTAATAAATATCAAGATCCTAAATTTGGTTTAATGGGTAAAACAGAATTTGCTAAAAAACTTAATGCTGATCCCGATGTTGTAAATGATGTTGTACATGAACTTGATAGTTATACATTAAATGCAAAAAGTCATAAAACATTTCCAACTTTAAAGATTATCAGTATTGGTTTTGATTATCAATGGCAAGCTGATTTAGTTGATATGCAACAACATTCAAAAGTTAATGATGATTATAAATATTTATTAACAGTTATAGATATTGCAAGTAGATATGCTTGGGTTCAACCAATCAAAGATAAAACAGCAATTACTGTAAAAAATACTTTTAAAACTATTATTGATGAAGGCCGAAAACCTAAAGTATTACAGACTGATTCTGGTTCTGAGTTTATTAGTGCTGTTTTTCAAAAATATTTGAAAGATAATGATATTAGATTCTTTGTTGCTCCTACTAATTCTAATGCTGCTATGATTGAACGTTTCCACTATACTTTAAAATTAAGGATGACTAAACTTTGGACTATTCAGGGTTCTTATAGATACATTGATAATTTACAAGAATTAGTTTATAATTATAACCATACATATCATTCTGTAATTAAAATGAAACCTGCTAATGTAAATAAAGATAATGTTGACAAGGCTATTGAAAATAGTAATAATTATAATAATAATGATAAAAATTTTAATCAACCTCCTAAATTCAAAGTTGGTGATTATGTTCGTATTGCAGCTAATAGACATACATTTGCTAGATCAACTGATGATAAATATACTTACGAAATATTTAAAATCTCACAATTTTTTGACACTAATCCATACACTTATTTTATTAAAGATTTAAAAGATGAGGAAATTACAGGTAGATTTTATGAACCTGAACTTGTTAAAATAGATGGTGATATTGATAATCGTGAATGGAAAATTAAAGATATTATTGATAAAAAAGGTAAAGGTAAAAATACACAAGTATTAGTTTCATGGTTGGGTTTTAGTGATAAATTCAATTCTTGGGAAAATATTAGCATAATTGATGGACATGATAAATCAAAATATTCTTATTGGAAAAAATGAATAAAAATTTTTGAAAATATTTTTAAAAAATTTTTGAAAAAAATCCTTATAGTTAAAATAGTATACAAAAAACATGACTGAATTATTTGATAAATTTATGCAATCTTTGACAACAAACCAAATTGAAATTTTAAAACAATTGAGTACAATTAATATTACTTACAATGATTATATTACTATTTCAAACAAAAAACTTGACAATGAAAAAAAATCAACTGAAATAAAAAAAGTTGATGACATTGAAAAATTGGAAGCTAGATATAAAGAACTTCGTCAAAAAGGTGTCGTATTAAAACCAAAACGTGAAAATATAAATGATGAAGAAAAAGAATTACTCACACTTTATAATAAAATTTATCGAATTAAAATTATTAAAGTTAATTCCCCTAAAAAAAAGACTTCTATGTTTGATTGAATTTTTTCTCATGCAATGCATGTGAATTTTTACAATATTTTAATAACCATAAGGATATGTGTTATATGTTTTCCAATCAATTACTCTTTTATCAAATACAAAGCTGTATTTCTTACTAGAATATTCCGTGTAGACGACACCACCTCTTCTAACTATTCCAAATTGATTATCTAATACAATTGAATTTTGTTCTTCTAAGGATTTGTCATAATTTTGTTTTTCTCTTTTTACCATATCTATCATTGTTTGTAGATTTATTTTTTCTGAGTTTTCGTAATTAAGAGAAAAACCTTTAACAACACATTTTGTTTTACCATCACTTGTTTTATATCCATAATTTTTAGGTCCTCCTGTACAAAATTCTGTTATATAATCACCACCTAATTCATCTTTTAACCAACCTAGGTAATCACCAATTTGTAAATCTAATTTTGTATCTTTATCCATTAATATGAAGACTGAATCTGTGTCACAATATAAAACCTTTTCATTATATTTATCTAATACATCATACAACTTTAATCTTGCTTGTGATGTTGTATAAATTGCTATGAACACATTGACATTATTTTGAGTTGGTAATTCACTATCCTTATGTCTATATTTTATTGAAATTAATGGATCTTCACCTTTCGACTCATCATTTATTATCATTTCATCCATTATTTCATATTGTGTTGAGTATTTCATTGAATAATACTCACTTGGTTCTCTAATAAATTTTGTTTTGGTCATATTATCACGCTGACCAAATTTACCCCATAAGCTATTTAAAAATAGTTTAGATACTTCACGCATACCAGCATTGTGTTCTATTTTAGACTTTTCTAACAACACACCTTCACGTTCATAATATGTCTTGATGTATTCTTCTTTCTGCTCATCTGATTTACAATCTTTAGGCCATCCACTTGATTCTTGTTTAATTTTCAAGAACCTATTGACATAATCTTTGAACAAACCTGTTTCACCTTGTTCAAATACTTCCATGGAATGAACTTTATTTATTCTATATCCCTTTTCAATGGCTTTTAAAATTTCTAAATGTGTCCACGTACCTCTTAACATACGTTCATTATCATTGTGGTTACATTTATCATTACAACTTGTTTCACCACATGTTATACACAATATAAAATTTAATTTACCATTTACTTTTGCTGGTAATACAGGATAATATAATCCTCTTGGTGGTAATATATCACAATATATTAATCCCTTCTTTGTGATAGCATCTTCAGGTGTAATGTCTTTGTGTAGCTTTGGATGACCTATAGGATACCAACCGTATTTATTAATTGTGGGATATAAACTTGTGTAATCTAAATACAATATCTTTTCGTTTTGTTTACACTTATGATATAAACGATGACCTTCTGTACGACCTCCAAAGAATGCTTTTCTAGGCATTAATTTTCCTACTATTTTACTTTTATCAAATGTTCTTTCCCATTTTTTATATTCTTGGATTTTCTTTTTATTTTCTTCACAAAGATCACTACACTTTTCCGTTGAACATTCACATGTATATTTATTTATTTTTTGATCCCACTCACATTCCTTTATTACCACTAATTCTTTGACACATTCTTTGATTTCTCTTTGACGTATTTCAGTGGCTTTTCTTAACTCTAACATTGTTTTCTTGTTAACCCTATTGATTTTATGATTAGGGTAACATTTCTCACATCCGTGCCAGTAACATCCATCAAATTCATAAACGGTATCTGTTGATTCAATATACCCATCAACTTTGTACACTTTACCACTTTTAACTTTTATTCTCTTTTGTGGTCCATTTCCAGCATGTTGTATATGACATTTGTCCTTAAATGATAGATATTCTAAACAC
>MKSX01000012.1:8287-11569 GCA_001897445.1 Alphaproteobacteria bacterium 33-17
CAAGCTGATGCTATGGTTATTTTTTGAAATGGATCTACCTGACCATCTGTTATGTTCATAAAACTTTCCTGAAAAGCTTGACATGCACGTCGTAATATGTTTACATCATCTATACAATATTCACGCATCTCCTTCTTGAAATCAAAAACATCATTTTTTACACCATTATACCATTTGAAAAAAGACTCGCGATCTTTTACCTTCATTTTATTTGGTTCATAAAATGATACATCAGGATATTTACCTACATAATTTTGATTTTTCAAGGTATTAAATTTGTGTGGAAAATAACCTTTCTTGATATTATCAAAATTGAACATTTTAGGTAAGTCAGATAATGGTTTTTGTAGAAAATTAACGCTATCTATGAATTTTAATTCATATTTTTCAATACACATATACATTATTTTAGAACCAGCATATATTACTGTAGGTGTTAATCCATTATCTAAAGCCCATTTGAGAATAAATTGTCCATCATAACCTTTCAAATTATGTGCAATAAATGTGTATCCTGAGTTTTTCTTTTGAAAAATTTCCTTACACATTGATTCTAATGTATTATCACCATCATCAATTTCAGTTATATTTCCACAATAATCCTGTAATATACCATAGTTTACAACATGTTTTAATAAACCATTCTTACTTAAATCTTCTTGTCGTGATTCAAAGTCAAAGTAATAATATAGGTTCAATTTTTCTTTTACTTTTTCTGTGTCAACAACTTTTGGTTTCATATAACATTGATGTGATTCAACATCATATTCACCACATGATTCACATTCTATGTAACCACATTTATGACGCTCTATATCTATCTTAGTTCTCAATATGATGTTGCAACTTTCACATTTTACTTTTTTTGTGCACATATTTTTATCAAGGTGATTTTGAAAACATTCACCTTGAATATATGATACATTACATACATCACATTTCAACCATTCTGATAATCTACATATTACACATTTATTACCACCTACACATTGATTACATCTTTCTTGTAGCATTTTTATTTTGTGATCTACTCCTTTTGTTTGACATAACTTACATTTAACTTCACCTTCGCATAAATGGTTGTTCTTATCATTAAAACCTTTTTCACATTTATCACAAAAATAACTAACACCTAGATATCCAGTTATGCTGGTAATAGCATCATAATGATCGTCACTTTCTAAAAGGTAATATATTGGTTTATCATCTTTAATTTCATCATTTCCACTATAGTTGAAGATTTTAGGTGTTGTACAAGATTCTTTTATTGTTTTGATTTTTGCATTCAACAATAATTCCCAAGCTTTTATATCTTCTAGTTCGGTTCTTGTATTATGTTTTTTACCTATCATATCATACAATTCTTCAGCATGTTTAGTTTGTGGTAGGTTTGATGTATCAGACCTAGTGTAGCTACGGTATTTGTTATTCAACTTTTGTTTTTCTTCAATATTTATAGGATCACAGTCTTTTCTTTGTTTGTTAACTATACACACTGCTAAAGCTCTTGCTCCACATAAACTATCTATGTTTCTTACACGGTAGATACTTTTTTTCTTATCCTCCATTATACTAGGTTTATTTCTTCCACGTCCTCCAGGTGGTCTAAATGTTGTTACTGTAAGATAAAAATCATCATCAAAGTCATCAAGATACCAACTTTGTAAAAAACCTTCGTTGATGTTACACCATTCTTCAGCAGCTATCGTGTTATTAGGCATCCAGGCTGCTGCTCGCCACTCATGGTTCATATTGTTAACATTATTATCAGGTCTTATTCTCACAGTTTGATCAGGTTGTAATCTTTGTTCTTTGATTACTGTTTTAACTAAATGATCAATACTATCAACAACAATTGTTCTAAGATCTTCAAAATTATTAACATCATTTCGTAGTTTATCACTATCAAATAATATTGTGTAATCCCATCTACCAATTCCAAATACTTCTGAATATGTTGGTCTATCTGATACTATTCTAACTATTTCATAATAATCACGTGGTATAATATTTACTCTTGACATTTCTATATGTCTATTACTTCTTATATCACTACGTCTCAAAAATTCAGTTGGTATTTCCTCGATAATTCTACCCATATTATTGCGATGTTGTATTTCTGACTTTCTATCACGAACTTTCTGATAAGTACCAGCAACACGTCTAACAGTATCTCTTACCCTTTCTACAGGTGTTCTGATTGCACTTCTGACATTATCTTGAACATTACGAATAACTTCATCATTTATACCAAACTTATTTAAGGTTGTCTTTAATGTACTTGTTATAGTGTTTTTTATTTTGGTGACCCAATCCATTTTATATACTTTTTTTTTTTTAAGGTTTTTTTTAAGATTTTTTTGTAAATTTTGCAAAAAAATTTACAAAAATTTTTTTAAATTTTTTTTAAAAAAAATTCTATAAGTATGGAGTCATATAAACGTATTTTAAATAACCTACCACTTGAATTAGTTTTCGAAGTATTAAAATTCCTACCCAGAAACAAAATTAGGGAAGAATATTTCGAAAGTAAATACTTCGAAAATAAATGGAATAATATTCATCAAAAGATAGTAAAAACTAAATTTATTATTAGTGAATCTGAAAACGGTAACCACATATATGAAAGTTTATATTCTAAGGAAGATGACTACCTTATATATAAAAAAGATACCCACTATATGGAAAACGAAAGTTCATCATCTACTACTATCTCAAAATTTGATAATTTCTTACCTTCATCAATTTATGATAATTTCTATCCTCCATCAAAAATAGAATATAAAAAATCATTTGGAAAATTCAGAAATATTTATGTGAAATATAGACATCATACATTTATTACAATATCTTTCAATGATGATAATAAAATAATTGGATTTAGTAAACATGTTCGCGATAATCGTAATCATGATATAAATAATTTTCATGATTACGATTATCATTGTTTTACGTTAACTGAAACATTAAATTCATTAGATGAATCTTATCACGATATATTTAAAGGATTAAACATTAAATACACACACAGTAAATCATATGATGTTAAAAAACATGGTAAGCGTTTTACATATGCTGTTAATTACTTTTTTCATGGTGGTAAAAAAATTATTTTTAAAGAAACTTTCGAAATTGATAGAAATCAATATCGTGAATATATTTATATGGATGGTGAAAAAATACTTAACGATGGTGATGTTAATGATACAGATTATGATGGTTAATGTTATCTTAATTAAAAGAAAATCTAAAATAATAATTTTCGATGCATTGCATTGAAGA
>MKSX01000013.1 GCA_001897445.1 Alphaproteobacteria bacterium 33-17
GTTCTAGCATATCCTTAAACATCTGCACCATGCCTTCTTTATCATCTGCATACATTTGCTTAAAGTTCTCTGCACTTTTAAAGCCTAACTTATCGTATGGGATACCGATTTTATCACAGTAATGTATGAATATATCAAGTACCTGCGTAAGCGCTGCATTATCATCTTTTAAATACTCAGCCTCTGGCATTATTATGCTTGTAAGCAACTTAACCGCATCACTTGCATTATCAATCGCTGCCAAATTACTAAATCCAGATGTCTTTTTGTATAGGAATAATACATCTCTGATTTGCTCAGGGCTTAAGCTTCCAATAACTTCATATTGCTTCGCTATAAAATCAGGTGCAGCTTGGTTGTTTAAAATACTACGATCTAAACCAAATACTTTCCAGTCAAGCTTAGCTTCAAGTAATGGACTAAATAATATAGCAAGAACTGCCTTACCGCCTTCTTCTTTAGTAAGATTATTCCAAACAGATGGTAACACCTTTGCTAATGCTTCAATATTTCTATCTGTAAAATTATCCCCTAATTTTTCAGATGTAAGATGATTATCTGATAAAAAGTCTAAAAGTTTTAAAGACTCTATATCAAAATTGTTATTTTCATCTAAACCATCAGATGTAAGATCGTTTTGATTTAAAAAATTTACGAGATCAGCAGTAGCAATGTCAAATTTATGACCATCTCTTAAACTATTTTTATAAATCTCAAACAATACTTCCATTGCAGCTCTATATTCAGCAATTTTCTCTGGTGTATTTAAATCATCTTTAATTGCATTATGCGCACTTGATGCAAGAACTAGCAGATCCTTAAACATCTGCACCATGCCTTCTTTATCATCTGCATACATTTGCTTAAGGTTCTCTGCGCTTGTAAAGCCTAACTTATCGTATGGTATTCCTATCTTGTCACAGTAATGTATGAATATATCAAGTACCTGCGTAAGCGCTGCATTATCATCTTTCAAATAATCAGCTTCTGGCATTATTATACTTGTAAGCAGCTTAACCGCATCACTTGCATTATCAATAGCCGCTAAATTATTAAATCCAGATGTTTTATTATATAATTCAATAATATCTTTTAATTGCTCTTGAGTGACATTTTTATTAACAAGGTTGATCTGCTTCTTGATAAACTCAGCAAATGCTGATTTATCTTCTATTAACTTAATATCAAAACCAATTTTATTCCAATCAAGGATTTTTTCAATTATAGGCGATGCAATAAGTTGACTAATATTTTCAGCAGAAGTATCTGAAAAACACGATGCCCAAACCGCAGATGCAACAACATCAAAATTTGGAACTTTGAAAATATCCTGTAATAAGGTAGCATTCGGTACAAGTTGTGATTTTTCGTAAATCATTACTATATCTTTTAAAGCTTCTCTATTCTTACCTTCTCTAAGCTGATCTTTTATGCTTATAAAAATATTCGCAATAAGTTGAGTCGCCGTATTTAAAGATTTTTGCATTTCTGGATCATCATGCGTAGCTTTCTCTAAATTATCTTTAACGAGAACACCTAAATCAGCAGGTAAAATTTTAAGATCACTTAAAGCATTCAGTACATTTGCAGCATAATTTTCATTACCCTGTACTTTTGACAAAGCATCCCCAACATAGTCTATAAGATCAAGAGTCTGAGTTACTATAAGGCGACTTGCAAGATTATATAATTGCATATCCTTTTCAGATACCTGCGCATTGCTATCAAGGTCTTGCTGAATTTTTGCAACAATTACTTTAATTTCGTTATAAGAATTGATTAATGCATTTTTCTTGTTTTCAATTTGATTATAAACACCATCTTTAAGCTCACCAACTTTATTTTGAACAGCATTAAAGCCTTCAGCTATTTTATCATTAATACCGTATTGCTCGGCTGCGTTATAAAGTAACTTTGCAGGAGTTAAAGCACATTTACCGTAACCTACTACATATTTACTAAAGAAACCTGGCTCACTTGGCGCTGCATTAGGATCTGGTTTAAATGATTCAATTAATGAATTTATTTTTTGTTTAACTTCTGTTGCTGAACTTGCAACTTTAGCAGCATATGGCAATGCATTTACTAAAGGCATAGCATAATTTAAATAGCTTAAATACCCACCGTAATTATAAACATCTAATAATTTTTGTGCATCAAGAGGGTTTTCTTTTGCAAAGTTTAGAATATCGAGATTCAGGAAATATTTGTCTGCAGCTGCGTTAGTTTTGCGAGTTAGTTCATATTTATTTGCAATTTCCTGAATTGTACCAGCCGATGAAAGCTTTGCATTATGAGTAATGATATTTTCAGCTTCGTTAACTGCCTTTTCCAGAGCTGTAAATCTTTGAGTAAACTGAGCCATTTTTTCACAGATTATATGCTTTTGCTGAGGGAATACTTCAGATACTTCCTGATCAGCATAATCTTGCAAATCTGTATTAATAGCAGGGCAGTTATTTTTAACGTATGTTTCAAATGCAATGCGTGCTACATCTTCTTTATCAATTATTCTCTCTATCTGATGCTGAATAAGATGCTCTGCATTAATATTCTCTAAGGTAGCATCATATCCATGTGCAACTTTATTTATTATGTTAGCCCCGAAAAGTTTTGCATTATCTGAAACTGTATTTGCAATATTTAACTTTTCATGTTTGGATTTGCCCTTCGGAGTTAACTTTCCGTCAACTGTTAAAAAACCTTTCGACTTAAGTTCGTGTACAGCTTTTTCTCTAAGCACAGCAGAAGTTTTTCTAATTTCAAGTTCATGCGTATATAGCTTATTTAAATCATCCTGACTTGATTTAGAAGAAATATCAAAAACATCAGAGGTAAAATGTAATTTGTCGTTTTCAAAGTTAACCTGAAATGCATCAAATATTGGAATGGTACTTGTAAAATGTTGATGTACATTTTTGTAAACTTCATCAAACTTAAGACTGTTTATAACACCCTGCGGCAGATCAAACTCAGATATAATATAATCCAGTTCACCACACACATCGTTTAACAAACTTTCAGACTCTTTTTTTACCGTTTTAGAAACAAATCCAGTAAACTCAGAAGCATCTTTAACTGCTTTAATATTTTCTGAAGTTCCCTGATAATGCTTGATAAACTTATCTTCAATTTCAAGTGATTTAAACAGCAACTGCTCTATAGTATCTTCATAATTGTTAATTTGTGTTTTAACAGAATCTTTTAGCTTAGATAAAACATCATCTTTAGGAGCATTATTAGCTTTTAAAAGATCACGCTTGATATCAGGAAAGCCCATAGAAAGCATAGCTTTTCTGGCAGCTTCTGTATCGAGCCTTTTAAAACCGCCTGTTTTTTCAAGCTCGATAAAACCGTTAAGCAAATTTTTAGAACTTAAATCTTCAAAAAGCTTAATATCGAAGTTAATAACCTGTTCAAATTCTTTAACAATTTTATCAGCTTCTTGTTTAATTTGCTTATTTGCTACAGCAATGTTTTGCTCTTTAGCTTTATCAAAAACTTTTTGAGAAACCTGATCATGATCGATAGCTTTTTCAGCAGCCGCATGGATTAAATAATCATATGCAGCTTGCTCCTCAGAGCTTATATAACTGGTTACTGAGCTTAATAACCATCTAGCTTTATTTGCACCAGATGAAGCATAACCTGATAATGTAGACCTGTAAGCTAATATACCAACTTCTGTTGGCTTATTGGTATCTGGATCAATAACTGGCATTTGTGTAAGTTCACGAATTTTTTGCTTTGAAGTTACGCCAAAAGCTTTTATTTCATCTTCAGAAAACGACTCATATTTTAAACCATCTGCAATAACAGATTTATTTTCACTAATAAATTTTTCTAATTCTTCATCGTAAAGTTTTTTCAAACCAGAATCAGAAAAACTGAAATATTCAGATACAAATTTTTTAGAAGCAGGATCAAAGGTAAATTCAGAATTTCCTAAAGACAACTTATTCTCTATTAACTCTAATGCAACTTTCTCAGAATCTAAAGAAAGCTCATTGACAACATCTTTCGTGATTCTTTTGTCAGCAAGAAATGAATTTGCTCTTTGGATCATCTGGTTAATAATCTCAAGCTGCGCGTTTGTTATGCTATTTGAAATAATCGATTCATTTGTATTACGATCTTGCTTAACACTTTGGTCAAAATAAGGAAAAATATTGTCAATCGTAAGATGCAATTTTTTTGCAATCTTATCTTTAGACCTTATATAGCCTTCTCCAACACTATAATTTTGTCTGATTTTTTCTGTTAGTTGTGATTTAAATGAGTCATTTAATGTAAATGATTCATTATTTTTGATCCTGGCCATTGGATAACCCAAAGTAATTAATTACTTAATAATTTGCAAATTTAATATTAACTAATTATATCATATATTCTCTTAAAAAACAATCAATTTAAGAAGAATAACTTAACAAAACAACCAAATTATTCATTTAACAATGATATTGCTTTAAAAAAATTCTTGTATATCATACAATTAAATTAATAATATTGTTGTGATAGAGATGTTAGTTTTATTAAGCAGAGTTAATAAGACCTCTTTGGTTATAGTACTGTTTGCCTTGTATTTTTTGTATCATACAATAACTGGGCAAAGAGGGATAATGTCGCTTGTGTCAATTAGCGACAATTTAGATGAACTAAAGCAGGAATTAGAACAAGTAAGATTTGAAAGGATAATGCTTGAACATAAGGTAAAACTTATGAATTCAGACTCGTTAGATCTTGACCTGGTAGAACAGCAGGCAAAGCAAATTCTAGGTGTTGCAGACCCTAGGGAGCATGTAATTATTGTAAAGTAAGTAGCTTCATATGAACAAATTTGGATTAGTCTTAACTTTAACTTTTTTATGTAATACAGTGGCTTATGCAAAGGAAAAATTACCTTTACCACGTTTTGCATCAATTAAATCTCATGAAGTTAATGTACGAACAGGTCCTAGCGTCAGATACCCTATAAAATGGATATTTACCGCACGAAACGAACCTGTAGAAATACTCGCAGAATTTGAGCAATGGCGAAAAATTAAAGACTTTGTCGGTGATGAAGGGTGGATACACGAATCTATGCTGTCTGGCAAACGTTTTGGTATAATTGCAGCTAAAGAAAAACAAATTTTATATAAAAATCAGGCAGATACCACACATCCACTTGTTGTAGTTGAGCCTGGAGTTAAAGCAAGAATTCAGGAATGTTCGCTTGACTGGTGCAGAGTCATAGTTAAAGACTACAAGGGCTGGATCAGAAAAGAAAAGCTTTACGGTGTTTATAAAAACGAGATTTATAAATAAAAACCAAATTGAATATTGTTCAATCTAACTTATCGTGCTAGTCTTCAAAATATTTTAATTTATGAAGATGAGGCTTAAACCTATGTCCAATGACAATCCTACAACGTCACAGCAAATTGAAGAACTACGCAATACCAGCTATACTACTATAAGAGCAACCGTTCCTGCTCTTGAAGAGGTTTTGTACAAGCCCTTCCCTCTTTTAGACCATGGTTTTATCAGAGTTATCGATTACATGGGTGATGATTCGGCAATTGTACAGGCGGCAAGGGTTTCATATGGAAAAGGCACAAAAAAAGTTAACGAAGATGCTGGGCTTATTAATTATTTAATGAGACACAAGCATACTACTCCCTTTGAAATGTGCGACATTAAGTTTCATATTAAAATGCCAATTTTTATTGCACGTCAGTGGATCAGACACCGTACAGCAAGTGTGAATGAATATTCTGCAAGGTATTCTATCTTATCTAAAGAATTCTATATTCCTACAGCAGATAATATGGCAAAGCAGTCTACAACCAACCGTCAGGGTCGTGAAGATTTACTTAGCCCTGATAAAGCTCATAAATTAATGAATTTACTACGTGATGATGCTGAAAGATGCTATCACAACTATGAAATTATGCTAAACCATGACGAACAAGGCAACGTAATAGATGAGAATGAAGATTCATTAGCAAGAGAACTAGCTAGAATGAATTTAACCCTCAACTATTATACAGAATGGTACTGGAAAATTAACCTTCATAACTTAATGCACTTTGTAAAACTCAGAGCCGATAGCCACGCTCAATATGAAATTAGAGTATATGCTGAAGTCATGCTAGACATTATTAAACGCTGGGTTCCTAATACATATGCCGCACTCGATGAGTATATAATCGGTTCTTGCTCATTATCCCGCAAAGGCACTGAAGTTGTCAGAAAAATGATAAAAGGTGAAAAAGTAACACAAGAAACCAGCAACATGTCAAAACGCGAATGGAACGAACTGATGGCATCACTAAAAATTGAAGAGGTTGATGCATAAGTTTTAGGAAATCAATATGGAAAACCAGCAACAACAAGAAGTTATAGTACAAAACACCAAAAGAAAACTGAAGATATTTACCTCAATTTCTATAGGTATTACTACACTTGCTCTTGTTGTTGCTGTATATGGGTGCTTTCATAAAGAAAAAGTTGTTAAATTTATTACAACTACAGCAATCAGATATATATCGGGTACAGGAAATATAGATTATAGTAACATTACTTATAAATATGATCAAAGTATAAAGTCACTGAAAGTCAATATTGAAAACCTGATTTTCAAAGAAGATGAAAGTGTAAAGTTTATTATTTATAATCTTAAAACTACTATAAACTTCTCTGATTTATTAAAAGGATATTTTGCCCCAAGATATACTGAAATTGACGGTGGTGTGCTTTACTTATCAAGACCCGAATCCAGTAAAAGCTCTAAAGCCCCAAACCTGAAATGGGTTAAAAACCTTATTAAAACCATACCAGAAGATCAAAAAGAGATATTTGTAGCTAATAATCTATATATAAAAGCACCCGATTTAGAAACCTTACTTATAAAACAAAGCTCATATAAAACTGAAAAAGTATCTGAAGATCAAACTAAGCTTAAAGGCAATTTAATTACGGTTTATAACAAAGTTGAATATAATAATTCTGTTAAATTTGATTACTTTAAAAAGAACTATATTAAAGTTAAAATTGACCTTCCTCCAATTGAAGGAAATGTAATTTATAGTCTTCTTCATGAGAAAATCACTGAAAAAATAGGTAGTTTTGATACTAATATAACTTTTCAACCAGTCTTTAGGATTCATGCTGATGGCAAAGGGTTGATTACAGAACTATCCGCCGAAATAATTGCCTCTAAAGGCAATTATAAGCTACCTAAATTCTTCTCAAAGGAACATAATTTAGAAGAAATGGGTGGACTGATAAGATACTTCCCAACTAGTAAACGAATTATTATCGAGAAGTTTACAGCTAAATATAACGACATCGGAAAACTAATTTTAAATGCCAATATAGCTCAGGATATTAAAAATCAAGATTCTCTGATTACTACTTCCATCGACCAACTTAATTTGCAGAACTTAAGCAAATACTGGCCAGTAAGTGCCGAAGGCAAAATTAGAGAAATTATTACAAAAACCCTGCCAAATGGTAATATTTCAAAGGCTAAAGCTAAGTTTAAAATCAATCCTGCATGGTTTAACACTTATCCTGATAAAGATGATATTAGTGCAGAAATAAATGTTGAAAATGGCACAATAAATTATCACTCAAGTTACAAACCCCTTACAAACGCTGCTTATAAGGTAATTTTCTCTGCTAAGAATGTTGAATTTGATGTTATATCAGCAAAAGACGGAGCAAGTACTATTACAGATGGCAAGGTCATAGTACCATTTGAAAAAAACCCTGTTATGACTGTTTCAGCAAAAGTAAGTGGAGCAATTGCAGATAGCTTTAAATTTATTCCTAAAAACAATAGCAAACCTATGCAAACACTTTTAAAGGCAAGCGGCATGCAACAAGGTGAATTTAAAATGCATTTCCCCTTAGCACATGAAAAACTTGAATTTAAAGACCTTTCTTTTGCACTTGATAGTAAAATTAGCAATTTCAAAACCTTTACTAATATTATCGATAGCGAAATAAATACAAAAATTGAAGATGGAAATATTGATCTTTCTATTAAGGAAGAAAAAGTTAGAGCCGCAGGCAAAATTAAAGCCTTAGGAGAAATGCTAGATATTGAAGTTATTAAAGATCTAAATAATAATAATCTTAACGTAA
Organism: Alphaproteobacteria bacterium 33-17; assembly: GCA_001897445.1. Taxonomy (NCBI): domain Bacteria; kingdom Pseudomonadati; phylum Pseudomonadota; class Alphaproteobacteria; species Alphaproteobacteria bacterium 33-17. The sequence continues at coordinate 8,134 of MKSX01000013.1, forward strand.
ATATTACGGGCAATCTTGGGGAGGGCTTTAGAAAATCACTTGTTAATGCTGGTCATAAAAAAATTGATGAAATATTCCCGTATGGAACTATACATGCTAAATTTCTAGGGGATTTTACTAATAATCCACAAGGTAGCCTCACCCTTGACCTGAAAAATAGTAACATAAACTTGCATGAGTTTGGGTTTTATAAAGGTATCAAGGAAAATATAGTCATATCAGCTGATATTTTGCCTAACGACAAAACTATAGAAATAAAAAAAGGCAAGCTTATCTATGATGATTTAAAGGCAGATTTCACAGCTACCATTGATAACAAAACCCATGATTTTGTTAGCTTTTCTGCCCCTAAAATTGTATCAGCTAATACTGATGCTTCTATAAATTATTCACTAGAGAAAGGTATCAAAAACCTAAATATAAAAGCTTCAAAAATTAATCTGCGTAATTATTTTGAAAAGAAAAAAAGTAGTGAAAAACAAGATCTTAGAAACCATGAAATTCAAATAGACATGGCAAATGTTACTGGGGCAAATGGAACCAAATTAAGCTCATTAAAACATAAGCTTACCTGCCAAGACTATTGCACAAAAATTTATGCCGATATTAAGGGAGTAAACTCATCTTTATATGTTAATTACAATGAAAACACCCCTATTATACAAATGAGTGGTAAAAATATTGGCGACATAATTACAGCTTTAGAAAGCTCTCAAAATCTTACTAAAGGTAGTTTCTCAGCTGAACTAAAAAGAAATTCAAAAGATGAGTTTAGTGGTGACTTTATGATTAAAAATATTGAATTTACTGAGAATTCAATACTGTTTACCATTATGAAACTTACATCTATAACTGGAATTCTTGATATTTTATCTCAGAAAAACGTAATGTTTACAGAAATTAAGGGTGATGCACAGTTTAGATATAAAGAAAATACTGTTTTACTTGAAAATGTATATGCAAATTCCAACTCTATATCCATAAGCTCAAAAGGCAAATATAACATCGCAACAAGTGAGCAGAGTTTTCAGGGGGTATTAACACCAAACCTTTACGGAATTAACAATTTAATGAGCAAATTACCTATCATCGGAGGTGATAAAGGCTTTATAGGAATCAACTATAAGGTATTTGGTGATGGACAAAAGAAAAAAATTAGCGTAAACCCATTATCAATATTAACTCCAGGGTTTTTACGGAATATTATTCAATGGTAATTTTACTTTTTATATCAAGCATTTGGGCGGTATCTTTTGGTTTGGTTAAGTACAACCTTACTACTCTTGATTCAAGTTTTGTTGCATTTGCAAGACTCTTCTTTGCGACTCTAACTTTATTACCTTTCTTAAAATTCAGATATTTAAACAAAGCACTTATATTTAGATTACTATGCCTTGGCGCTGTACAATATGGCGTTATGTATTTATTAGTAATCAAATCTTACCAATACTTAGCCGCTTATCAGGTTGCGTTATTTACTGCATTTACTCCAATTTATGTAGTACTTACTGATAATATTTATAAAAAGAAGCTTGAACTTCGCAATATATTAGCATCTGTTGTTGCAATTGCCGGAGCGTCTGTTCTTTATTTACAGCATGGTGGTTTTGATAATAATTTGCTTATTGGGTTTTTATTAGTACAAACTGCTGATATTTGCTTTGCCTCGGGTCAAATATATTACAAACACACTGAAATTAAAGAAGATATATCATCATATGCTTTGGTGTTTTTAGGCGGTATGATTATCAGCGCACTATTTGCAATCCCTAATATACCATCTAATATTTTAGAAATTATCACTATTAAACAATGGTTTATACTTGCCCTTTTAGGTACAATTTCATCTGGTTTTGGTAATTATATGTGGAATGTACAAATTAAGAAAGTACCCGTTGGAATTGCTGCCGTTATGAATAACGCTAAACTTCCCCTTGGCATTTTAGCTTCTCTTACCATATATGGCGAAACTACTGATTTAGTTAGACTTTTAATAAGCTTCTCCTTACTTTATATCGCAATTTCTATGATTAAAAAAGA
>MKSX01000014.1 GCA_001897445.1 Alphaproteobacteria bacterium 33-17
GACTTTGAAAACTTATCAAGTTACATCATTTTCGGGTTGCTTATAGCATTTAATTTTATACTAAGTCAAGTGAAATATTATAATTTTTGATAAAAGTTTTGAACTAAAGCCAAGTTAAAATATTGATAAATATATGAAAGTATTGTATAGAGATTTGAAATGCGGATGGCGGGAGTGACGGGGCTCGAACCCGCGACCTTCGGCGTGACAGGCCGACGCTCTAACCAACTGAGCTACACCCCCGCATTTCGTTCGGATGAAGCTATATATAAGCAATTATTTTCGTATAATCAAGTCTTTTTTTCGTTTTTATGCAAAAATTTTTTAAAATCATTGTTTTAAGGTTGTTTAGCAGCTATAAGAAAATTAATATTATACTCTGCGCACTTGTAGCTCACCAGGATAGAGCGTTGCTTTCCGAAGGCAAAGGTAGTGGGTTCGATTCCCGCCAAGTGCACCATTAACTTAAGGCTTTGAATTATGGAATGCGTCATTTCCTCGTTCGCCTAGGTTTAAAACTAGGCTTCACTCGTTATTTCTCTATCTAATCTAACCTAAAATATTATAACTTAGATATTTTAAATATGGAATGTGTCATTTCCTCACTCATGTAGATTTTTCTATATATCGCTCGTTATTTCTGTGCAAAACTCAACTTAATTCAGCATACAAAATGCAGTGCATTTTTCACAATTGTAGAAGTTCATAATATCGGTAACGGTCATTACAAGGAATATAAAGCTATTTCCGTATTAATCTAATTGAATTTAATTAAAATCCATATAAATTACGACCAGGGGGCGAGCCTAATAAAATAAGGCGAGGGGAGTAATTTATATGTTCGATTTAACACCCCAATAAATAGAAAAAAAATGACCTCCCGGGGGTGGTCAGTCATTTTTTGTTTTTTTTATCATTGATGACGTCTATTACCAAACCTTTTCACTTAAAATTCCATCACCGATACTTTGAACCTATACAATTACGAAAAGTATGAAATATTTTGAAGTAATCCAGGAAAAATATATTAATTCCTCTAAATAATGGCATGTATATTGTCCGATGTATAATAATAAATTAATAATTTGCTATAAAATTAACAATTTTTAATTGACTTTTAGGTTGTATGTTGCTAAATTCATCTATCAAAAATTTAAAGGATTAATACCATGGCAATATCATTAGATAAATCTAATTTAGAGTTAAGCTTAGACTTTAGAGGGTCAAAATATTCCGCAAAGCTAATATCCTCTAATATTATGCCTCTAATTGGTAAATTCAGTATTAGCAGTTTAGTATTATTTGCCCTTGCTCCTGAAATGGGAATTCGTAAAGTATTGCTATGGAGCGTATTTAGCGCGGGAATATGGAATAATTTAGCGCCTAATACGCCAAACAAATTTGAGCCTGCAAGGACTCTTCACTCGGCTATATTCCATACCGTATTTACTGTGGCTATTGGTCTTCCGGGTAAACTTGGAGGGCTATTAAGCAGGATGCTTAAGAAAGCTAATGATCCGTCTATCATGCATTTTTTTGAAGTTGCTTGCAGAGCTGGTATATTTATGAAATTTGTTTTACCAAGAATTGGTGCGGCTACTTTTCCTGCATACTTAAGATTGCCAATCATAGCTCTGGCAGGTTATGCATTTTTTGAGGCCGAGCAAAGGATTTGCGCATATTTTCTTAATGAAAAGATTGTACCTGGCGCTAGGTTTGAAGTGAAATCTGCAAAGCTTATCGAAAAATTGGCAAAGCCTTATACAAATGGTTGCGCGCAAGTCAATGATGCAGCAATCAAGTTTAAAGGTAGTGAGCTTTCATGGTTAGAGCGTACTTTTAACCCACTTGCTTCGCTGGTTGAAACAAAAAAGGATAATTTACATACAGGTATTGTTAATCAGGCTAATAGCTTAATAAACCATATGATTGGTAGATAAATTCTATAGGTTTATTGACTTTAGTATGAAATAATGCTATTATAAGTGAAATTTTATTAATTATATTATAATGTATAACTTACTTCTAAACATTATTATCTCTTCAATTATTATCGGCTGAAAAGCCGAAACATATTCTTACACCCAAAATTCTACAATTTAATTTTTACTAAATAACATAAACAAAGAGATAAACAATGTTTAAACATAGATTTATGCCACTTTTAATGTGGTTTGTTCCCCTTAGCTTTTTTGCGTTTCAATTTATATTAAGGCTGTGGCCAAGTCTTAATATGGAAAGCATTATGCTTCAATTTAACATAACTGCGGCAGGATTTGGATTTTTGGCATCGCTATATTACTATGGTTATGCTGGTATGCAGCTGCCAATTGCCGTTTTATTGGATAAATTTGGGGCAAAAACAGTTTTGTTCTTCTGCGCTATGATGTGCGGGCTTGCAACATTCTTATTTACTTATACAGATAATTGGATGCTAGCGTGTTTGAGTAGGTTTTTAATTGGCGCTGGTTCTGCGATAGGATTTTTAGGAGTATCTAAAGTTATATCAGAATGGTTTAGTGAGACAATGTACGCTAAAATGGTTGGTTATAGCTTTAGTGTTGGTTTGCTAGGTGCTGTATATGGTGGTATGCCAATAAATTCGCTAATAGAAACATACGGTAACAATAAAGTAGCTTATATATTAGGATCAATAGCTATAGCTATATCTTTTGCTGCGCTATTATTTTTAAAATCACCTAAGAAATTTGAAAAAGAGGCTGAGAAAAACCCGATATCTCTTAAAGACTTAAAAGAGTTGCTAAGTTCAAAGTTTATATGGGTCTTTGCATTTGCTAATTTACTTATGGTTGGTAGCTTAGAGGGTTTTGCTGACGTTTGGGGCGTGTCGTTCTTAATGCAGTTTTATAATTTAAGTAAATCTAGTGCAGCTGAGCTTACGTCCTTTATATTTGTAGGAATGCTTTTTGGTGGACCAATTCTTGCTTTTTTCTCAGATAAATTGGGTAAAAAAACTGTTTTAGTTGCTAGCGGCTTTATGCTTGCTGTATTGCTAAGTTTAGTGATATATGGTGTAAGTAGCAGCTGGGTATTTTTAGCGAGTATATTTTTCTTAATAGGTGTATTTTGCTGTTACCAGGTTATAGTATTTGCTATGGGTGCGGATATGGTCGATCACAGACTGCTTGGGATTACAATTGCTTTTTTAAATTCAATAAATATGCTTGGTGGGTCATTTTTCCATACAATGGTTGGATCACTCATGGATCTGTTTTGGAATGGTGAAAAGTTAGAATCGGGACTTAAATTCTATTCATCCTTAAACTGCCAGCTGGCTCTTAGTGTAATACCTGTATGTGCTGTTGCAGGAAGCTTAATTGTAATGTTATTGAAAAACAAGCATAAATAAAACTCTAAAAGTTATAAGACCTTTTTGTATATAAAAAATATTTGTTATATTAATCAGTAACTTATAGCAGATTTTGTGTAAAAGGTCTTAATCGCCCAATTTAGTTAATTGAAATTAATATTGATATAGTTTGCAATTTAATTAAATTTTTAATAAATTGGGTGATTTTATGAAAGCTTCAGGAGAAATCAAAGTAAGAAAAACTTTGCAGGATTTTGCTAAGTTGGTAGCTGAGAAGCAACCAAATAATATGGCATTAAAAAATTTGATTGAGATTTTGCAAGATGATACAGAGTTTAAAAAACTTGAGAAATTTATTCTGGATTCAATAACAAACGAAACTCCGATAAGTAAAGCACCAGTAATGATGCTTAAAAAGCTGGTTTCCCATATTCACAAATTATCAGGTGGCGAGGCTTCTGATAATCCACTAAAAAAACCTCCATATAATACTAAGGAGTTTGAGGATTTTTATAATGATCTAGCTGTATTAAAAAATTATTCGTTTGTTTATAATGAAGACGAAAGATTTTTAGCATATAATAATAAAAACAAAGTAAATTTAGATAAGCTGCAAGATCTTGAAGATAATTTTAGAAAATCAAGACTTGTACCAAAGATGGTATTATCATCTGTAGCTACTATAGTATTAGTTACGGTTGCTACTGGCATACTTGCTGGGCTTAGCTCTCCTGTTATATTAGGTTCAGCTGCTGTATTTATTACGAAGTACCTTGCAGTTACAATGGGAGTTGCTAAAGGATTTGCAGTTGTTAGCGGTGTATTGGCAGCATTTGGGCTTGGTGCTTTGGGTTATAAATCACTAAGAATACTTAGTGATAATGAAATCAAGTTTTACAAATCAAAAAGTGAGATTAAAGACTTAAAAGATGATATAATTTCTGATGTATATAATGAAAAACGTAATATATTTAAAGGCAGTTTTCTAAGAGATAGTATTTTAAAATCAAGTTTTGAAAATGTTGTGGTTCAAGCTGCGGCTTATCTTGTTTCAGAAATTCAGGATAAAAAACAGCAGAAAGACTTTATAAATTTAATTAAAGAAATTTATCCTAAAATAGAATTTGTTGATCATACAAAGACAAAATCAAAAAAGATTGTAACTCAAGAAGAAGTTGCACAAGTGGATTTTGCTTTAAGTAACTGGAAGGCTATATATGTTGATTCAGATCCAGATATAAAAAAGCTTTTTGATAAAATTCCATCAGAATATAAAAAAGTTTTTGATATATCAAGGTATGAAAACATGCCAGCGGGAGTTGCTAAGCTTATACTAAGTGTCGATTTGAAAAAATTTGAAGGCGCTTTCTTTAGTGAAGTTGTTGTTAACATTAATGATTCACGTGATAAAAACTTACATAGATCAATACTGGATATTCGGGCATTAATAACAATTATAGAAGGTAAATCCCCGAATTTATCTATATAGATAAGTCATTGAAAATTAATAAATTGCAATAATTTATTTAATAAAATATACAAACCTATTTATATTAAGTTTAAATAATGTTAAAATATTAATATTAACGATAACTAGAGGTTTGTTATGGAAATGAAAGATAATAATATAGGTAACGATAAAAAAACATATGAAGTTACGGTAATTACACCGGTAATGGACATGTTTAAAGCTATGTTAGATCAGGGGCCAAATGCTAGTATTAAAGCAAGTAATAATCCTGCTGTAAAAAAAATAATTGCACTAATGGCAGATGAGAAATTCTTAAAAAATGCAATGATGAATTTTACTTCGCTGAGTAACCCTAAGTCAACAGATGAGTTTGTAAATGATTTTATTAGTCAAATAGAAGACGATATTAAAACATTTAAGCCAGCTGAAAAAGAGTCTATTAGAAAAACCGCGACTAAAACTCTTGAGGCTATGAAAAAGATTTTTGATCAGGATGTTGATGTTAATTTAAATTCTGGTGTTGAAAGAAAGAATTTAAAATCATCTCAATTTAAGAGAAATCTGACTAGAGTTGGTATTGTTGTGTGCGTTGTGGCAACTGTTGGTGTGGTTTTGGCGCTTTCGCAAGCATTAATATCTGGTATGGCGGTTGCATTAGTTACGAAGTATGTTGTATCTAGTTTAGTTGCTGCTAAAGCAATAGCATATGTTGGTGCGGCAGTTACAGCAATTGGTGCTGTGGCTGTTGATTTGAAACTTGTAAAAAAGTCCAAAGAATTTACTAAAACAATTAATGATACTAAAGCTAAGATAGCAGGAATTCAAAAATCAAAAGAAGATAATACTGCGAAAGCTGTAAATGAGTTGTGTAATGCAATAATGGCGGAAGCTAAGAATGCAAGTATAGTAAGTAATCCTACTAAAGCACAGGAATCCATAATCACATCTGATAAAAAAGATAAAATTAAATCTAAAACAGCAAAATCTGTTCAAAAGAAATTGATGAAAGCTGTTGAGCCAGCACCGAAAGTTATTAAGCCAGAAAAACCCCCTAAGAACACAGGTGGTGATGGTATTGTACATGATGAGGTTAAGAAGTTTGAAAATTTAGTAAATATGAAAGCAGACGAAAGTTTAGTAACTTTAAGAAATAATGTTGCTTCATGTTTTAATAATCAAGAAAAATCAACAATGATTAAATTTGCTACTAACAAAGGCATAAAGCTTGAAAAAATTACAACAGAAGAATTTTGGAAAGGAAAAACACCAGAGCAGGCTTCTAAAGAAATAAAACAACTTGTAAAGGATTTTAAAACTGCTTGGAATCAAGATAGAACTATACAAAATAAGAAAGCAGTTAAAGTCGTGCTTGAAAATATTGATAAAGCTTGTAACTTGAATATTAAAGAAAAATCATAATATCAAAAAATGGGGCAAATATTTATTGTATTTACCCCATTTTTCGTTAACTGTTGCCATGTAATAAAAAAAATTAAAAAAATGCCTAATATTTATATTTTAGGCGATTGACTTACCATATATTATCAGCTATCATCCATTTTGAACCATAAAATCCCATAAAAAACCAAAATAAAATGAAATTATTTTTGTCCAACTTCACTAACAAGCTCGATAAAAAGGGCAGGGTGTCTGTACCTGCACAGTATCGCACAGTTCTTGTGAATCAGGAATTTAGTGGGATAATCACATACGAATCATTCATAAATAACTGCATTGAAGCTAGCGGAATTGACAGATTTGTAAAATTAAATGAATTTATTGAGAACCTTGATCCTTTTTCAGAAGAGCGAGATGCATTTGCAGCAGCTATTTTAGGCGGAAGTCAGCAACTAAGTTTCGACAGCGAGGGTAGGGTATTGTTACCAGAAAGTTACATTTTTAACTTAAATTTATCAGAAAACGTGACTTTTGTTGGAAAAGGTGATACATTTGAGATATGGAACCCTAATGAGTTTGCGGTATATGCAGAAAAAGCTCGGGCACTTGCCAAAGAAAAACGTTCAAGTCTTAAGATAAAGGGAGGCTTTTAATAAAATGCAAGAAGCTGACCAACACATTCCCGTACTCCTTAAAGAGGTGATAGAATTTGCATCTCCGCTAAAAGGTAAGCGTGCAATTGACTGTACGTTTGGGTTTGGGGGCTACACAAAAGCTATGCTTGCGGAAAAAGCCATTGTTCTTGGTATTGATCAGGATCCTAGTGTTGCGCCTTTCGCTGATAAGGTTTCAAAAGAATATAAAGGTTTTAAGTTTGCAAAAGGAAATTTTGAAGATTTAAAGCAGATTGCTCACAGAGAAGATTTTATTCCTGCTGATGTTATTGTTATGGATATTGGCGTTTCTTCAATGCAAATTGATAATGCAGAACGTGGGTTTTCTTTTCAGAAAGATGGTCCATTAGATATGAGGATGGGTGATAAAGGTAAATCCGCATTCGATGTTGTAAACTATTACCGTGAAGAAGATCTTGCCAATGTTATTTACAACTATGGTGGGGAAAGAAAGTCACGTAGAATAGCAGCAAGAATTATCGCTGAGCGCAAAAAAGCAAAAATTGATACAACATTTAAGCTTGCTGATATTGTAAGGTCATGCGTAAGAAAATCTTTTAAAAACCCTATTGATCCTGCAACCAGAACATTTCAGGCAATTAGAATTGAAGTTAACAGAGAATTAGAAGTGCTTAAGGATGCTCTAAAAAGCGCTTCAGAAATTTTACCTGTAGGCGGAAAAATTATCGTTGTAACTTTCCACTCTCTTGAAGACAGAATAGTTAAACATTATTTTAGAGAGCTAGCTGAAGATAAAGCCTTCAAAATTTTGACTAAAAAACCAGTTTGCGCTGGTGACGAAGAATTAGATAGAAATCCAAGATCACGCTCTGCGAAGCTTAGAGTTATTGAAAAAGTGGAGGAGGTAGCTTAAATGAAGATACCTTTGCACCTATTTGTTTCTTTAAGTTTATTATTTTTAAGCGGCGTTGCAATGTTTCATGTAAAATTTCAGGTGCAAAATTTATCAAAAGATATGGTTGAAATACAGAAGCAAATTCTGCAGGAAAAAAGTGAAATTAAAGTTTTAAATGCAGAGTGGTCATATTTAAATCAGCCTGAAAGACTAAGAAAAATTGTTGTGCAATATTATCCAGCTCTAAAGCCTATTGATGTTGCTCAGCTTGGTTTCAAAAAATATAAATCTACCCCAGAAGTTATAACAGAATTTGCTGAAGAAAAAGCTGCAAAGACTGTTGACAATGTGTCTTTTAAGATTCAGAATTCATCTTATTCTAACGATGAATAAGGGGAGGCTTATAATGGCATGTTTTAATCTGAAAATCCTATATATTATCTAGAATTTCATTATGAATAAACATGAATTATGGGTAATTGGAAAAAGGTTTATAAGAACTAAAATATTCCCGCTTTTTTACCCTAATCTCAATCAAACCGCCCAGCGATCTTTTTTTGTTGGTATTTGCTTTGCTATTGGATTTTGTATAGTTGCTATTAAAGCATATAATGTTGTTTCGTCAAAATATGATGACTTTGCAGTTGATAAATTACATTACAATAGCTCATCATTTCATCGTAAAAATATCGTAGACAGAAATGGACAGGTATTGGCTGTTGACCTTGCAATATCTTCAATTTATGCAAATCCAAAAAAAATATTGGATGCTAAAGAAGCAGTGAAGAAGTTAAAAGAAGTATTTCCTGGTTTAAATTCTCAAACTTTATATAAAGACCTAACATCAAAGAAAAAAAGCTTTGTATGGATCAAACGAAATGCGACGCCAAAAGAAGTTTACGCAGTAAATAAGCTTGGGCTTCCTGGTGTAATGTATGAAAACGGTCATAGAAGATTTTACCCGCATAATAATTTGCTAAGCCATATAATAGGTTATGTGGGTATAGACGGTATGGGGCTTGCCGGTATTGAAAAAAACTTTGATAAACAGCTTATAATAGATGAAGGAATAGATAGTAATGATAGCTTAGCGCTTTCAATAGATTTAAGAATACAGTTTATTGTATATGAAGAGCTTAAGGCTGCTTTTGATGAATTTAAGCCAATAGGGGCTGCGGCAATAGTTGCAGATGTTTCAAATGGTGAGATTTTAAGTATAGTGAGCCTTCCTGATTTTAACCCCCATAATCCAGGTAAGGCATCATCAGAGCAGTTATTTAACCGCGCAACCCATGCTTCTCAAGAGCTGGGTTCAGTATTTAAAATTGTAACTATGGCTATGGGGATCGATAATAAAACGGTGAACCTTGCTTCAAGTTATGATGTAAGCGAACCGATAAAATACGCAAGGTTTAAGCTAAAAGATTATCATGCTAAAGGGGGGGTGCAAACAATCCCTCAAATATTTTTAAATTCATCTAACATTGGGACTGCAAAAATTGCTATGGATTTGGGTATTGACATTCAAAAAAAATACCTAAAAAAGTTTGGGCTTTTTGATCCAGTATCAATTGAAATACCTGAGAAAGGGCAGGCTTTATATCCATCAAGTAGCAAATGGGGCGCGCTAAGCACAATGACTATATCATATGGGCATGGCATGATGCTCACGCCAATACATTTTATGCGTAGTTTTATAGGTATTTTAAATGATGGAAAAATGTTTGAACCAACCTTATTACTAGATGGGAATAAAGGAAAGATTCCTACAAAAATCATAGCAACAGATACAGCGGATAAGATAAAAAAATTGCTAAGGCTGGTAGTTAAAGAAGGTACGGGTAAAAAAGCAGAAGCTATGGGTTATATAGTAGGTGGTAAAACCGGAAGTGCCGAGAAAAGTATAAAAGGCGGATATAGTAAAAAAGCTAATATATCGTCATTTGTGGCGGCTTTTCCAATACACGAACCTAAATATGCACTGTTCGTTATCCTTGATGAACCTAAAGGAAATGCAGCAACATTCGGATATGCTACAGGTGGCTGGACGGCAGCACCCGTGATCAGTAAAATTATAACCAGAATGTCGGCTGTTTTAGGCATCGAACCAATTGACGAAGAAGACAAAAATATATCAAAGAAACTATACATAGACAGGTCGCTTTATGACAACAAAGAGTCTTTTTAATATTCTGGAAAAGGCAAATATTAAACATAATTTGCAGGAAGATATACAAATTGATAATCTAACCGATGACTCTAGAAAAGTAAGCCAGAACTCTTTGTTTTTAGCTCCAAACCTTGAAATTTCTAAAACTGAAAACTTTATTAAAATGGCCGTGCAAAAAGGCGCAAAGATTGTAATTGCTCCTAAAAATAATTATTCAGATTTTGGTGTGCCAATTATTCAGGTGGAAGATGATAAAATTGCCAAAATGCATGTTGCAAAAGCAATGTATCCAAAGCAGCCCGAAAATGTTTATGCTGTTACAGGATCAAATGGTAAAACTTCTACCGCGCATTTTATAAGGCAAATGCTTTACTTTACAGGTATAAAAGCCATAAGCATAGGTACTTTGGGGGTGGGGTATGATGAAAATAACTATGATTTATCAAAAGAAAATGCCTCGCTTACCACGCCAGGTGCAATTGATTTACATAGAATTTTAGATAGTTTAGCAGATAATTATAACTATGCCGCGCTTGAGGCTTCAAGTCATGGGCTTGATCAGCACAGGCTTGATATGGTTAAGGTTAAAGCTGTAGGGTTTACCAATTTTACTCAGGATCACCTAGATTATCATAAAACTATGGGAGAATATTTTGCAGCTAAAATGCGGATATTTGATTTGGTTCAAAAAGGCAGTATTGCGGCGGTAAATAGTGACATTGCGCAGTTTAATGAAATTGTTGCAAAGACTAGCCAAAAACAATTGCAACTTATTGATTTTGGTTATAAAGCTAAGGCAATAAAAATTATTAGCTGTATTCCTAATATTAAAGGTATGGCTGTTGAACTTGAATATTTTGGTAAAAAAATGTCATTTGAGCTTAGTTTAGTTGGAGATTTTCAGTTATACAACTTTATAACTGCACTTGCTATGTTAGCTAATGACATTAACAATCCTGAAGATATTATTCCAAAATTATCACCAGTACCTGGCAGAATGCAAAAAGTAAATTCCAGTAAAAATATTTACGTAGATTATGCTCATACACCTGATGCACTTGAGAAAGCTCTAAAAGTAATTAAAGATCATAAACCTAATAAAATTATTACTGTTTTTGGATGTGGCGGGGAAAGGGATGCGCTTAAAAGACCAATAATGGGTGATATTGCAGCAAAACTTTCAGATGCTGTGATTGTAACAGATGATAACCCAAGATCTGAAGATGCAGCAAGTATAAGGAAACAGGTGATAGGTAGTCATAAATTCATTGAAATTGCTGATAGAAAACTTGCAATTCAGGAAGCTGTAAGTATGGCTGGTGTAAACGATATAGTATTAATTGCAGGTAAGGGTCATGAAAAATACCAGATAATAGGTGATACAAAATTAGATTTTGACGATGTAAAAATAGCCGAGGAGATTTAGTGATGATTTGGGATAATAAGCTACTTGCAGAAGCTTTAGGTATTGAAATAGATTTTGAATTTAAAGCTAAGGGTTTTTATTTTAACTCTAAGGAAGTTAGAGCTGGAGATGTTTTTATCGCTTTAAAAGGTGAAAATGGTGATGGTCATTTATATATCGAAAGCGCGCTTCATAATGGCGCGTCTGTTGTAATTGCTGAGAAAAATGATTTAAATGATCCGCGTATTGTGGTAGTTGAAAATACTTTAGATGCGCTTTATAAGATGGCTCATTTTAAAAGAAGTAACGTTAAAGCAACTTATATAGGCGTTACAGGCAGTGTTGGTAAAACCTCAACAAAAGAAATGCTAGCGTCTTATTTTTCTGCTTATGGCAAAACCACCAAGACCGAAGGTAATTTTAATAACGATTTGGGCGTACCCATAACATTATCAAGAATGCCAATGGACGCTACATATGCCATTATTGAAATGGGGATGAGTTCTAAAGGTGAAATTGAAAAGCTAACAAAAATTGTAAATCCAAAAATTTGCATTGTTACAAATGTTGAGGCGGTTCACTTAGAGTTTTTTGATTCAGTAGAAGGTATTGCAGATGCAAAGTCTGAGATATTTATGGGTACTGATGAGAGCAGAATTGCAGTCATTAATATAGATAACCAATATGCGCCCAGACTTATTTCTAATGCTAAGAAATATGGCGTTAAAAATATCAAAACTTTTGGTAAAAGCAAAGAAGCAGATATTAAACTAAAATCATGTGGAATTATTGATAGCCATACATTTGTAAAAGTATTATATGGTGAAAATGAATATGAGTACCAAATTCCTGTGGTTGGCGAGCATCAGGCTTATAATTCTATGGTCTGTATCTTGGCTGCATCAAGCCTTAGTCTAAATCCTTCGGCAGGTATTAGTACACTTAAAGATATGGAGATTGCAAAGGGAAGAGGAGAGATTTTTGCATCTCAAATCGATGGTAAAAGAATTACCATTGTTAATGAAGCATATAATGCAAGTCCAGCGGCAGTAAAAGCTGTGCTTATGGCATATGGTCAAAAGTTCGCTCAATCTCGTAAAATTGCAGTACTTGGTGATATGAAAGAGCTTGGTGAGAGCGCGCAAAACTTTCATGCGAATCTGGCAGACGATATCTATCAAAGTGGCATTGACCTTGTTGTATGTGTGGGTGATATGATGAAGAACCTTTATAACAACCTGGAAGAAAATTATAGGTTTGGTTATTTTATTAATATTGATGAAATGATGAATTCAGATATACTAAAGAAAATAAATGATGGGGATGTGCTGATTTTTAAAGGCTCAAACTCTATGAGATTATATAAAATGGCAGATAGCCTAAAACTAAGCAGTTAACGATTTATTCGGGTGAATTCAAGATGCTTTATTATTTAACACAGGAAGTGTTCAAAGACGTGCATTACTTTCATATCTTTAAGTATATTACTTTCAGAGGATTTGGCGCGGCTATAACATCGATGCTAATAATGTTTTTATTTATGAATAAGTTTATAGCTTATTTGCAAAAAATACAAAATGGAGGTCAGCCAATTAGAGACGATGGTCCTGAAAGCCACTTTAAAAAGCGTGGTACTCCTACAATGGGTGGGCTGCTTATGATGATTAGTATATTTGTAAGTGTTATCTTATGGGGTGACCTTTCAAATAGCTCCCTTCAGCTTACAATGTTTGTTACAGGTTCATATGCACTTTTAGGATTTATTGATGATTACCGTAAGGTGACTAAACGTAACAGTAAGGGCGTTAGCGGTAAGTTTAAGCTGGCATATCAGTTTATTATAAGTCTTGTTGCTTATTTATGGATTCAAAAAATTATGCCATCGGCACTTGATAACAAGCTTGCGTTACCAATTTTTAAAGAAGTTTTAATTGACCTTGGATGGTTATACTTTCCATTTATTGCATGCGTAACAATTGGAGCGTCAAATGCTGTAAACCTTACAGATGGACTAGATGGTCTTGCAATAGTGCCAGTAATGATTACAGCATTTTGTTTTAGTGTTATAGCTTATGTTGTGGGCAATAGCATATTTTCGGAATACCTTAAAGTTCATCATGTAATTGGAGTGGGGGAATTATCATTATTTCTTGCATGTATGATTGGTGCTGGGCTTGGATTTTTATGGTATAACTGCTCTCCAGCTAAAATATTTATGGGTGACACAGGAAGCTTAGCATTTGGCGGAAGCCTTGGTATTGTAAGTGTGCTAACCAAACATGAGTTAGTGCTTGCAATGGTCGGCGGACTGTTTGTAATTGAGGCATTGTCTGTAATTGTTCAGGTGTATTACTACAAATTATCCAAAGGAAAGCGTATATTTTTGATGGCGCCAATTCATCATCACTTTGAGAAAAAAGGATGGAGTGAGCCAATGGTAGTGGTAAGGTTTTGGATTATAAGCATTATATTTGCCATTATCGGGATGAGTACACTGAAAATAAGGTAATGTAATGGAACCTAAGTTTATTGAAATAGTAGATTTACTGCAGCCAGGTCGTAAAATTGCCTATTATGATAGGGGGGCAAAGGATGCCCCTGTAATATTTTGCGCACATGCACTTAGCCGAAACGCCAGGGACTTTGACTTTATAGCGGAAGAACTAGCAAAAGATTTTAGAGTGATTGCATTTGACTTTGTAGGGCGTGGTCAAAGTACATTTTTAAATGATAAAATTCGTTATGAATATGCAACCTACACATCTGATGTGATTCAGTTAGCTGAAATGCTTGGTATTAGCAAAGTAACATGGATTGGCTCATCTATGGGTGGACTAGTTGGAATGACTCTTATGGGAATGGTTCCAAACTTTATTGAAAAGCTAGTATTAAACGACGTTGGCGCTCATATTCCTATTGAATCGCTGCAAAGAATTGCTAAATATGTTGATATATTACCTGAGTTTACATCAATTGAATCATTGGAAAATCATTTAAAAATGGTGCTTAAACCATTTTGTATAGAGAATCCTGATCACTGGAGGCATTTAGCAAAAAATAGTTTTAGGGTGCTTGATAACGGTAAAATTACGCTTGCATATGATGGCGGAATTGGTGCAAATTTTGCGCAGTTTTTAAATATTACAACTGATGTTGAAATGTGGTCGCTTTGGGAAAGTTTTGAAGTTCCAACACTTGTTATCAAAGGAAGCGACTCTGATATTCTCACTCATGAAGCCTATAACAGAATGTTATCTAAGCCTAAAGTATCTGGTATTGAAGTAAGCGGAGTAGGGCATTTGCCACCACTTATGGCAGAGTATCAAATTAAGCCTGTAGTCGACTGGATTAAAAACCCACGTGATATTAATATAAAAATTTAACTTTTGACAACTATTATTGTAATGTTATAACTCCAGTTGAAATCAAACTTAAGGATTATTATGCAGGATAAAATAGATGAGCTTAAACACTCAATTATAAATAATGATTTTTATAGTTTTGAAAATAATTTTAAACAGGCGCTAGATCAGCAAAAAACTGAGGTTTATAAAAATATTTTTCTACCTTTATTTGAATGCTCAATAATTAACAATAACCCCAAAATACTGCAATATTTAATAGATTTTTCAAAATGGCAAAAAGATGAATTTATTTTAAAATCAAGACGAAATGATGATTCTTTTGAAGTTGGGCAGGATATTGAGGAATCAAATAAAGTTTCCATGAAAATATTTGATTATTTAATACAATATGCCTCTAATGACACCACTATAACTATATGTTGTAAAGCAAATAATCTTGAAGTAGCTCTTATACTTTATAAGGAATTGATATTAAAAATTTCAAGTGGCTTTAATATTAATGACCTGCATGACAGAATTGAAAAGCCTTATCTTAAAATGCTTATTAACGCTGCAAATAAACATTTATCTTATGACAACAATAACATAAATTTTTTTGATAAATACGATAAACATGCAATTACTAAGCTAATTGAAAGTGATATTAATTATTTTATTTTTAAATCTGATGCAAAAACAATTGAATTTATATGTAATAATTGTTTTGAAGGGGTTGCAGAGTTTGTTAGAAAATTTGAACATAAGGATAAAATTTCTGAACCCTCGAAAGTTATACTACTTAAATTCAGCGAAGATAATAATTGGAATTTAGATATTAAGATTGAATTTAAATCAATACTCACTTTTCAGAGAATTTGTAGTACACAAAATTTAGAGCTTATTGGCTGGTATTTATCTGACGTTCATGAAAAAGATTATCAGGAACACTGTTATGAAGTGCTAAGATCAGCATGCAAAACTGGAAATATTAAAATGCTGAAATATATAATATCAATTGCTAAATCTGGAAATTTTTTAAGTAAACTCTTATTTGATAAAGATAACTTGAGTGAGGAAAAAAGCTTTGGTTATGTGGAATGTTTATTTAGCTCATTAAAATCAAAGCTCGGTCATGCCAAATCTAATCATATAAATATATGTCGTAAATATTATCAATGCTTGAAGCTATTATTAGATGAAATTATATCAAATAATCTATTAGTAAAGTTTACTGAAAGTGAATGTTATAAAAATATATTAGGCAGAGATGATAATCCTTTAGAGCTTAAAGATTACTTATTTGAGTTAGTAAGAAAGTATAAAAAAGATATTAGATGGGATAGATTATATATATCAAATGAGGGAGTTATTTTTAAAAAGTTTTTTCGACAAAATATTTCAATGAAATTTTCAATTAATATTGAAAAAGTTGGAGTATATATTGCTCATAATATTGATAGATTTAAAAATCATCAGGAATGGGCACTGCATAAAGTTCCAACTTTAAGGCTTGCAAAAGATTTTATACAGCAAAATATTGATATTTTTAAATCCTTACAACAAAATAAAGATCATGTGTTATTATTTGAGGAGTTTTATGAAGCTTTGCAGTGTATAAGGTATACAAAGATCAATAGAGCCTCAAAATCTATTAACAGCCCAGTATTTGCAGAGCCTTGTAAAGAGCAAATTTTTACAAACTTACCAAATGATATTAAAAAAGAAATATCAGGTTACTTGGGATTTACTTTTAGAAGTAAAGCTGAAATGGAGAGGGTTATATCGGGAATCGACTTATTATAGTTTTTTAAGTTGAGGTTTGCATGCGTCATTTCCTCACTTATGTAGATTTTTCTACATATCGCTCGTTATTTCTGTGCAAAATTCAACTTAATTCACTATAAAGGGACAATAGATTGCCACAAAATACTACGTATTTTTCGCAATGACCTTGCCGGCACATTCTGTTGTCATCGCGAGGAAAATGAAATTTTCCGTGGCGATCCAGAAAATAACTCATATCAACAATTAATGTGCTTCACCAGTATCAGCGTTTGGATCTACTTTTGCAACAAAGCCCATTAAACAAAAGCCAAACAGGAAAATCAAAGATATTGAAACAAATGCATCGTTAAATGAAATAATCAAAGCTTCTCTGCTCACTAAGCCTGATACCTGTTTAATAGCAGCAAGATTAGGGTCGGTAATTTCGTATTGGCTAAAATTACTAGATAGGTTGTTTATCAGGTTCACTGTAACATCTGATACTTCTGTTATATTTTTGCGCATTGTATCAAAATTGATTTTTTTACCATTATTTAGAAGTGTATTAGTAATTGCAAGCCCTATAGCGCCACCTAAGTTTCTCATTAGGTTATAAAGCCCGCTAGCATTTTTTACTGCTTCTTTAGGCAGCGTTCCAAATGTAATAGTGTTAATTGGTAAGAAGCAAAACATAAGCGACATACCCCTAATCATTTGAGGTAGGAAAAATTCCCAATAGGCAGATTCAGCGGTAAGCTGGGAATTTAAATATGTGCCTAAGCCAAACATTAAAAGCCCAAAAGATAGCATTATTCTAAGGTCAATTTTCTTAGATGCAATACCTGCTAGTGGTGCTGACAAAAACTGAAATGCACCTGTAACAAACATGTAGCTCCCAACTTCTAAACTATTAAAGCCTTTAATTGATGCCAGGTATAACGGCATCAGGAATACTACGTTATATAAACCCCATCCAATAATAAAGCTAAAGATACAGCCTGTAGTAAAGTTACGGTCTGTGAAAGCTGACAGGTCAATGATTGGCATTTTGGCTTTAAGTTCATGATACATCAGAAATATAAATGAAATAGCTGATATACTTGAAAATAGAACAATTGTTTTACTATCAAACCAGTCTTCTTTTGCACCTTCCTCAATAACATATTGTAAGCATCCTAAAGCTAAGGTAATTAAAAATATTCCAAGGTAATCAATAGATTTTAATAATGAAAGGTCGGGTTTATCAACGTTTACATAATTCCATACTGAATAACAAACAAAAACACCTGGTATAACATTCATTAAAAATAATACGTGCCAAGAAAAACTTTCGGTAAGATACCCACCTAATATAGGTCCAATAGTAGGTGCCATGGTAACAATTAGCCCTACCATTACGGTTATCATAGGACGCATCTTAAGTGGAAATATTATAAATATTACAGAAAACACAGTTGGAATCATCGACGCGCCAAAAGCCCCCTGAAGCGTTCTGAAGACAATCATGGAATTAAGATTCCACGATACGGCGCATAAAAGGCTCATAAGCGTAAAGCCAAGGCATGAAAAGAAAAACAAATATCTGGTTGAAAAAGTCCTGGCAAGCCAGCCTGATATTGGAATCATGATTACTTCGGCGATTAAATAGCTTGTTTGAATCCAGTTGATTTCATCTAGCGAAGCAGAAAGACCTGCCTGAATTTCACGTAAAGAACTTGCTACAATTTGAATATCAAGTATTGCCATAAACATGCCGACTGTCATGCTTATAAATCCAATCCAGTCTGACCTGCTAAGTTTTGGCGATGAATTATCTTGCCCTGACTGTGACATAAGCAGACATCCCTGATTTTACTTGATTATTAGGTTCATCAAACACAATTTTCACAGGAATACGCTGCACAACTTTTGTAAAGTTACCAGTAGCATTTTCAGCTGGAAGTAAGCTAAACTCGCTTCCTGTAGCAGGTGAAATACTCTGAATTTTACCATACATTTTTTTGCCTTTATATGTATCAACCTCAATAATCGACATCTGACCTTCTTTCATTTTTTTTAGCTGAGTTTCTTTAAAGTTAGCCTCTACCCATATTTTATCTTTGCTGATTAAATAACCTAAAGCCATACCAGGCTGTATTAGTTGCCCTTTTTTCATAATAGATTTGCCAAGTATACCATCAAATTTTGCTTTAATTTCTGTATTATCCAGATTAATTTTCGCAAGCTCAAGGTCAGCGGTAGCAATATTCAGCTGCTCTTTAGCCTCTTTTAACTGTGACTCTAATATATGAAGCTGACGCTCACTACTGCTTAGCTGAAGATTTTTAATATCAAAATCTGCCTGTGCACCTTTTAATGATTCGTTTGCAACATCAAGTCTTTGCTGGGAAGCATTGCCACTTTTGACAAGGTCTATCACCCTGGTGTAGTCATTGTTCGCTCTTTTAAAGCTAGCTTCTGAGGATGCTACAGATGCTTTGGCCTGATTAATATTATTTTGTTGAAGCTGTAGTTGCTGATTGATTTCTTCAATTTTAGCCTGAGATAACCCTATGCTAGCTTCCGCTTTTTGAAGAGCCGCCATATAGTCGCGGTTATCAACTTTTGCAAGTATGTCGCCTGCTTTAACTTCACTATTATCATCAAACAGAACTTCTTCGATATAACCCGTTACTTTAGGGCGTATTACAATTGTTTCGGCTTTGATGTATGCGTTGTCTGTGCTTTCAAAATGGCGTGAAAATAACAACCAGTAAAATACTAAAAATACAGCAATAAGCCCGAATATAATAGGTATAGATTTTTTAATTCTGTTTTTATCTAAATCGTCCAGTTGCTTCATGATGTTCCTTTCTAAAATTGCGCCGACAAAGTTGCACCTAAATAAAATTCAGTATACAGCTTAGATATTAGGGGTACTTTGATAAATTTATAGCAGTTTGATGATATCACAATTTGAATTATTTTCAACGCCCGAATAGATATAAATATGTGTTCATTATTTTTGTTTTGCTATATTTACAGGTTTTTTGTAACATTGAGGTATTCACATAATTAAAAGTACTTAAATGATAGAAAATTGGACGGCTGGAAAGGTAAAGTTTAACCAGTATGCTTTTGTACATAACGGCTACATGAACGAAAAAGGCGCTTGTTTAGGTTTGTCAATTGACTGGCTGAGGTATATATCTAAATACCATGGAAGTGAATACATAACTGATAAATATAACTATATTGTTAATTATTCAGATGATTATTATGATTTTGATACTGATACTCCTTATGAATATACAACTTCAAAAAATTTTTACAACAGAATCAATTATTACCAGATTTACGGTAATCAGATGATTAACAATTATACTTTAACAGATATTGATAAATGTAAAACATTGCCAGAACATGGTATTTTAGCCCTTTATAACAATTATGAATATTATGGTCATGCAACTGTATATTCAATTGAAAAATATGATAATAAATATGTCTTGGCATATTTTGACGCAAATATTGGTGAGTTTGAGGGTATATTTTACGATAGTATAGATAATGTGAAGCAAGATTTGAAAACTTTAGTAAAATATATGGCTGATAATTATAGTGAATATATTAATGGTGAGTGTTATTTTGACGAGATATTGGTATTAGAAAATACTGACAAATTTGTTGATGATATGTATAACAGCTGGAAAAAGGAAAAACAATATATTGAAAATATGGGAATTTATGCTGATTCTCCAAATTTTACAGAAATTAAAGATTATATTTATAGTTAACTAACTAATATGAAGAGAAAAGCAAGTAGTAATGAACTTCGAGAAGCAATAAAAAAGAAGTTTAAGGCATATCACCCTCAGGAATTTAGGTATGATTTTCATAGTATTGCACAACATTACCAGTCTATTGTTCAAAAAATTGCTGAATTTTTAGAAACTCCTGTTCTTTCTAAGCTCAACAGAACTTTTAGGGGTATGAAACTACCTGTAAATATCACTCTGCAAAAAGATCCTGGTTATTTTAAAAATGCATTTAAAAGAATTACGGGTGATCAAAAAAAATGGCAAAGATATTTAGAAAAAAATAAATTATCCAAAACACTTAATGCTACAATTATCCCCAAAAAGCAAGATGGTATATCTGAGGGTGAGATAGTAAAGAGCCTTGAAAATGTAAAAAATTTAAATATTCATAGGGTGAAAATTGGTTATGATTATATTTCTGAAGATGTAGAAAATCTGAGTTTGACACAAATTGTTATAATTAGTAAGGGAAAAACAAAGCCAGAATTTACTCAATTTAAGTTCTTAAATCATCTATATGTAAGAAAACTTCAATTCCAATATTCTAATATTGAAAATTTCATAAAGTACCTTATAAATGCCAAAAGCCTAGACGTTGATGTAAGTTTTTTAAATTATTTGACTAATAAAATTATTTTTCAAAATGCAGAAAAATTAAGTATTTATGTTAATGAAGCTAAGCCTATGCAAAATATCAAGGCATGTTTTCCAAATCTTAAAAAAGTTATGTTAAATATTGAGCCTGGTCTAGATATCCCATTTTATGCCAATAAACTTGGCGAGATTTTTAGTGAAATAGATTATTGTGAGATTATATTTTGCAATAATTATAAGCAAAATTTTTTATTAGATCTTAGTCATTTTGAGGAGCTAAAGTTTTTAAAGCTACAAGACAAATCATATGAAACGAAGCTTTCAAATGTAAAGTGGCCTCTAAGAGTTAAATTTTTGGAAGTGAGTTTAAATTTTGATAAGTGTTATTTTTACAACCTAGATCCTACTTTTACGGAAAGTCTTAAGGTTCCTGTAAGCGATAAAAGATCATTTGAGAGTTTTCAGCTAAATCCATATGGAACTTATACCTATGGAGATTTTATTAATCTTAAAGCTTTGACCCTAAATACTATTGATTGTATAGGTGATATAACTGTAATCAAAAGCCACAAGTTTAGCGATGATTTGAGCTTAAAATTGGTATTCTCATACAGGCAATGGACAGAATTACAAAACAATCATTATTTACTATGCGTTTTAGAAACCCTTTCTCGAACAGTAAGTATATCCTATGAGGTAGACTGTCATTCTCATTTTAAGCCATTAGAGGTATTAATTCCGAATATACTGCTTGAAAAATGTGGTAATGTACCTGATATTAATCTGATTAATGTTGCTGATAATACAATTGAACGTCTTTCTGTGGGAAATAAACCCCATAGTATGGTAGAAATAAACCTTAAGAATTTTAGTAAGTTTAAGATTCGTTATCTTGATTTGTCCGAATGCGAGTACCTGCAATCTATTCCAATTCTCCCATTATTTACTGGTAGCGTTTTATTAGCTAAAGGTCAAAATCTAAGTATCCACCACCTTGTTAGGTATAATTTGCATGTAAACTTTGAGATTTTTGTTAAAAATCAGCAAACCTATGAAAAAAGAGATTTTTTTCATAAGTTTCAGATAATTGATTTTAAAACAAACGATAGCATTGCTCATCTTAAAAACCCTTACATGCTAAAGGAGTCTTTTGCTAAATATTACCGTTTTGCTGAGTCATTCGCCTTTTATGAGGTTAATGTTCAAAATGTTATGTTTAATAAATTTTCTAATCAAATCAAATATATAGCTTTTTATAATTGTTATTTTGGTAATGACTTAGATTTAAGTGAAACAAATATTGAGCATATTATGATACAGAGTAATAATATACAAAATATAATATTACCAGCTAGCCTTAAGTATTTAGAAGTTAAGAGTTCAGAGACAATTGTGTATTATAATACTCTAATTTTAAATAATTCTCACATTAACTGGAGAGAGGTAACTCTTGTAGATATACCTGCCAAAGATCAAAATCTATCTTCAATAGCTATAAATTAATTTATAAATTTCAAATACTTATCAAAAGATTACAAAAATATTAACAAAATATATTGCAAAATAGTTAACGATATGTTAACTATGGTCTCAAAAGTTTAATATATTATTAATAATGAGTAATTTTTATGTCGTTAAGTAAATCTTTCATATCTAGTTTTAAAATAAATAAGTGGAATAGCAAGCCTACTCATAAAAATGAAGACGCTTCAACAGTAAATATACCTGAAGTTTTAGTAATTGAATCATCAAAATTTATTGAATATACAAATTACAATCCAAATCTTGCAAGAATAAAAGAATTGGAAATACTATCTTATAGTGGTAACCAATTTTATGGGATTTATAATAACTTAAGGAACTTTTCTAAACTTAAGAAACTTACTTTACACTCAACTAAAGTTGAATTACCTATGTTGCCAGACTCAATTGAAGAATTAAACTTACATAACGCTAATTTAGTAGCCAATAGCTATAACGGAGTAGCATTAAATTTGAAAAAGTTTTGGAGTGATAATAGCTCTGGCATATTTCCTTTATTCTTTATACAAAATGCACAGGAAATAACGATTAATACTTCAATATTAAAGCATAATGAAAATGCAATTGAGAAAAAAAATATAGTATTTAAAAATCTTAAAACTTTAACTTTATGTTGTGCTATGGGCAAAAAGGAATTTGCAAATATAGATTATTTCAAATTATTCCCAGTGTTAGAGAATATTAATATTATTATTGGTGAAAATATTGAAAATATAGACTCTATAAATCAGATTTTTCTTCATCTTGGAGATAAGCTTAAAACAATAAATATATCTTCAGAATGTAAGAAACACTTAAAGGTTGATTTTAGTATGATTAATCAGGTATGCAAAATTGAAATTCATGACAAAACAGAAAAATTGAAAATTATTTATCCAGATAATCAACTTCAAAATAATAAATATTACTTAGATGTTAAGGATTGTCTAACAACATTTTTGGATAATATTTTTAAAAATCCAAATCTAAAAAATATTACCTATAATTTATTAGTAACGCTAGAAGATATCAATATACTTAATCAATTAACTAATGACCAACAGAATCATTTTAAAGAAATTATTCTTAAAAATAACATAAATATTTATATACATAATAATAAAACTTTTGACTTAAAAATCCCTAGTGTATTCTTTTACAGAGGTTATCAAATTGTTCCAGTTTATATTTCAGATAATAATATAGTGCAAAAGTTAACCTACCCATCTGATACTAAAGCAGTAGAACTTGCCCATTTTAATAATATACGAATTGCTGAAGTAGATTTATCAAACTGCTTAAATCTTGAAAAGGTTTCAAAAATTAATAATAATGTTAATGTTATTACATTGGCAATAGATTCAGATGTTAAATCCTCTGATATATATTATAATAATCCAAATTCTTTAGTTAAAGTGCAAGTTAACTTAGGTAATAGCTGCAAAGTTTCATCAATTACAAATGAAGAAATTTCAGTTAAAGGTCCATTTTTAGAGTCATTTAAATATTGTATAAGTACCTTAGATTACGCTGAAGCAATCTTCCCTTTAGCTAGAAAAATTGTATTTGAAGGCTGTGATCTTACAAATTTTTCATTTGAAAATATTCCATCAGGCGTTGAATGCTTTGAATTTATCAATTGCACAGGTAACTTGGTTATCAATAACGATAACATAAAATTTGTAAGTGCAGATTATTCAAACTTTAGCTTCATCAAATTATCCAAAAATATTAGAACTTTAAATATTATTAATAATATAAATGATTATGTATATAATGAAAATATACAGGAATATATTATGATGCTTAATTCACATATTAATTGGCAAAATATACTATTTTATATTAATGGATATCAAATGGAAACTCGTCCTTTAAATCAAGATAGGTATGCATTTTATAGAATAGATTTTGACGATCGCAGTATAACAAGCAACGATGAAAGTCTTTCAATGGATCTAGCAAATTAATTACTAAAATAAAAGGGGCTATTCCTCGCCCCTTAAATATAGCTTGTAATAGTATCCTTCTTTTTTCATAAGGTCTTCGTGGGTACCTGATTCTACTATTTTACCGTGCTGCATAACATAAATTAGATCGGCATCGATAATAGTTGAAAGTCTATGAGCAATAATAAGATTAGTTTTACCACGCCTTATACGCTTAATATTTTCCATGATTTTAGCCTCAACGATGTTATCAAGGCTTGATGTTGCTTCATCGAGTATCATGATTGCTGCATTTTTGAGTAAAGCTCTGGCGATAGCTATGCGTTGACGCTGGCCACCCGAAAGTTTATTCCCACCTTGACCAATTTGAGCATCAAGTGAGCAAAAGTCAGTAACTAAAGCATTTTCTGCTGCTTGTGTAATTTCATCTACTGATGCTCTTAAGTTACCATAGGCAATATTGTTTTCTACTGTATCATCAAAAATAGCTACTTCCTGTGTTACTATAGCTATATTATCACGTACGGATCTTAAATAAGATTCTTTGATATCTTGGTTGTCTATAAAAATGCTACCAGAATTTGGGTCATAAAGTCTGAGTAATAAATTGATAAGTGTTGACTTACCGCTACCTGACTCACCAACAATAGCAATGGTTTTTGCAGGTGGTATAATTAATGTAAAATCTTTCAAAATATTATTTTCGCCATATTTAAAGGTAATATCTTTAAATACAATTTCACCGTTAGAAACTTTCAAATCACTGGCATCTGATTCTTCACGAATTTCTGGTTTGTTGTCAATAAGTGCAAAATAGCGTTTTGCGGCAGCTAAACCTTCCTGAAGATTTGTATTTAGGTCTGACAAAGTTTTAAGTGGTTTGTACGCAATAATCAATGCTGCAATAAATGAAAAGAAACTACCAGCTGTTGTGACGCCTTCCATAACTTGGCTTCCGCCGTACCAAACAACAAGTGCTACAGCAATGCCCCCAAATGATTCCATGATAGGTGAAGAAACAGATTCTGTTCTGGCAGCTTTTAAATATAATCCCAAAATGCCATTTATAATTTTACTGGCTCTTGAAATTTCATAATCTTCACGGTTATATGACTTTATAATACGTATATTTTTAAACGTTTCGTCAAGCTGAGCCGTATAGTTTCCAAGTTCTTCCTGAGTACGGGTTGCAAGTTTACGCATACGCTTACCAAGCCTTATTATAGGATGGATAGTTACTGGAAAAACAATCAAAGCTAAAACTGATAATAACCAATTTTGGTAAATCATTACGCCAACTAAAAATACTAATGATAAAAAGTCGCGGGCAATACCTGTAAGTACCGTTGAAACAGAGTTACGCATTGTATTTATATCTATGGTAAACCTTGAAATAAGCTTACCAGAAGAAAATGAATTTATATAGGCTAGGTCAGAATTAATTAAATGATCATATAGGTCAATTTGCATTTCGGTAATGATTTTTTGACCTAATTTTTTCATAAGATAGTTCTGGAAAAAACTTGCAAAGCCCTTCATTACCGCAAGTCCAAATACTATAAATGTTATTGAATAAAGCATACTCATATCTTTATTAATAAAGATTTTGTCTAGCATTGGCTGTATAAGGTAGGCATTCATACCATTACCAATCGCCACAAAAATCATAGCAATTGTACTAAAAATGATTAGGGCTTTATACTTAAAAACATAGGTAGAAATTAGCCTTTTTAAAATGCTGTATGATCCGTCCATAGTTTAGCTTCCTGCAATTGTCATTTTAGGAATCATCAGGCTAGGGGAATTCGTACCTGCTTTAAATTCAAGATCGTTTGCTGGTATCATACTTATAAATATATCTTTTAAATTTGATGCTAAAGTGATTTCACTAACGGGATATTGTACTTCAC
This sequence comes from Alphaproteobacteria bacterium 33-17, assembly GCA_001897445.1. NCBI lineage: Bacteria > Pseudomonadati > Pseudomonadota > Alphaproteobacteria > Alphaproteobacteria bacterium 33-17. Next base: position 26,188 of record MKSX01000014.1, read on the forward strand.
CATTCTCAACCCACAGACCAGATGCACCCTGACTATAATCACCTGTAAGTCCATTTACGCCGCCACCAAATAAACTGGTCACAATCAAGCCTTTTGTGGTGTTTTTGATCATCTCTTCAAGTGTTGCTTTACCATTTTGTAAGTAGAAATTTGATGTAGATGGAGATGGATTAGATGCAATGCCCCGTGATGCAGATGCTGTAGATTTAAGCCCAAGTTGCTTCGCTGATCTTAAATCCATGATCCATGTTTTTAATACGCCATTTTCAACAACATGAAGTTTTTGTGTGGCCAGACCTTCAGAGTCAAAAATTCTTGATCTTTGACCACGAACCATGAGTGGGTCGTCGAAAATATTAATATCGCTGCTGAATATTTGCTTTTCCATCATGTCTAATAAGAAAGAGCTTTTTCTAGCTATGCTAGCTCCGTTTATACATGAGGCAAACTCACCAAGTAATCTTGCAGCAAAACGGGCAGGGTAAATTACCTGAGCTTCTGTTGTTGCAATTTTTTTAGGATTAAGTTTTTGTATTGCATTATTAGCTGCGTTTATGCCAATTATTTTAGCATCCTTTAAGTCGCTTAAGTATCTTGTTGTGTGATAATCATAATCTGTTTCCATCCCATTTTCTGAACCTGCAACAGCTGCGGTTGATATACTAAATGTTGATGCTTTATATGATTTTGCAAAGCCTTTAGATGTAGCGAGTGCAATATAAGTCTTACTTTGCGATACTTCTGCACCGCTTGAATTTACAATGCCTTTAACTTGCAAAGCGGCATTTTCGCATTCAAGTGCTTTTTCTTGCATTTGCTTGGTTGTAATTTCGCTTGAATCAAATAAGTCTAAATCAATATTACCGTTATATAAACCTTCTTCTGCTAAACTTAAGAGTGGATCTTCTAGAGAGTTAGTCGCCATTTGAATGGCTTTGTTTATTATGTTATCAGTGTTTTCTAAGCTGAAATCACTTGAGGATACAATAGCGTGTTTTTTGCCAACAAAAACTCTGATTCCAAAGCTTTTGCCGCGTGAATATTCGCATTCTTCTAATTTACCAACCCTTACGCCTACCTGAGTTGTCGCATCATCTATTACAATGCTGTCGCATTCAGTTGCGCCATGTTTTAGTGCTTTTTTATTAATATCGTCTAAAAAGTTCAGTAAATTATCCGTCATATTTATCCTAGTAATTTTTGCTCAAGTTTATGTATTTCATCACGTAATTTTGCGGCTTTTTCAAATTCTAAATTGCCAGCTGCAGTAAACATTTCTTTTCGCTTATTTTCTATAGTTTTTGCAACTTTATCAACATCTATTTCTTCTTTTAGCTTTTTCTCTTCGCTTTCTCTTATTGCTTTTAAAATACCTAGCGGATTTATTCCATGTTTTTCATTGTATTCAAGCTGAAGTTTCCTACGTCTTTCTGTTTCGCTTAGAGCTTTTGTAATAGATTTTGTTTCTTTATCAGCATATAAAATAACGCGTCCATTAACGTTTCGTGCAGCTCTGCCAATTGTTTGAATTAGAGATGTTTCTGAGCGTAAGAATCCTTCTTTATCCGCATCTAAAATCGCAACTAAAGCACACTCTGGAATATCAAGCCCTTCCCGAAGTAAGTTAATTCCAATAAGAACATCAATATCACCACGGCGAAGCTGGTTCAGAATTTCCACGCGTTCTAATGTTTTAATATCGGAGTGTAGGTAGGTAACCTTTATACCAATCTCCAGCATATATTTTGATAAATCTTCCGCCATCTTTTTGGTAAGAGTAGTAACTAAAATTCTTTCGCCGTTTTCAATAGCGATGCGGCATTCTTCAAGTAAATCATCAACCTGATTGGTTGCGGGTTTTATGGTACAAACTGGGTCAATAAGACCAGTTGGGCGGATTACTTGCTCAACAAATACGTTATTTGTACGCTCAAGTTCATATTTTCCAGGAGTTGCAGATACATAGACGGTAGATCCGCGAATTGCATCCCATTCCTCAAATTTTAGCGGGCGATTATCCATAGCGGATGGTAGCCTGAATCCGTATTCAACTAAAGTAGTTTTACGGCTTCTGTCACCATTATACATTGCGCCAATTTGCGGGATAGTTACGTGGCTTTCATCTATGAATAGTAAGGCATCTTTTGGTAAATATTCAAATAATGTAGGAGGTGCCATGCCGCCAGGTCTTCCTGATAAATACCTTGAATAGTTTTCAATGCCTTTGCATGAGCCTGTTTCTAACATCATTTCGATGTCAAACATAGTGCGTTGTTCTAAGCGCTGTGCTTCTAGGAGCTTATCCTGACTTCTTAAAAATTCTAACCTTTCGCGCAGGTCGTTCTGAATTTGCTTTATAGCATCCTGCATACGATCTTGAGGTGTAATATAGTGAGAGCATGCATAAATAGAAGCTTGTTTAAGCTTTGCAAGCTTATGCCCCGTTATAATATCATACTCATTTATAGCATCTATTTCGTCACCAAAAAAGTTTATCGACCAGCCCTTTTCACTATAGTGAGCTGGGATTATATCTACATTTTCCCCTCTAACCCTAAACGTACCGCGCTTATTTTCAAAGTCATTGCGGTCATATTGAAGCTTAATAAGGTTTTTGATTAAATCATCCCTTGATAATGTATCACCAACTTTAACTGTAAAAGACATTTCAGAATATAAGTCAGGCGAGCCTAAGCCATATATACATGATACTGACGAGACTATAATACAGTCGCGGCGCTCTAAAATTGAGCGGGTTGCTGAGTGACGCATAAGGTCAATCACTTCGTTTATCTGGGCGTCTTTTTCAATAAATACGTCGGTTCTTGGGATATATGCTTCAGGCTGATAATAATCGTAATAAGATACAAAATATTCGACGGCATTATTTGGGAAAAATTCTTTCATTTCAGCATAGAGCTGGGATGCTAAGGTTTTATTATGCGCCATAATAAGGGCAGGGCGGTTAAGTCTTTCAATAACATTAGCCATGGTAAAGGTTTTGCCAGAGCCAGTAACCCCAAGCAAAACTTGCTCTTTTTGCCCAGAAGTAATGCCGTTTACAAGTTTTTCTATAGCCCGTGGCTGGTCGCCGCTAGGTTTGTATTGTGATACAATTTCAAATTTATTACTCATTTGGCTCCCTTAGCTTCGCAATTAAACTCGCCATATCTGAGGGCAGCGGTATTTCAAACCTCATTTCCTCATTTTTATTAGGATGTATAAACCCAATTGAGTAAGCATGCAAGGCTTGTCTAGGAAAATCAAGTTTTTTATACTTGTTTATGTCTCTTGATTTATATGTATCGTCACCTACAAGGCTATGCTTTAAATGCGTCATATGAACCCTAATCTGGTGAGTTCTGCCTGTTTTTAAAGTAAGCTCTACAAGTGAATACTGATCGTCAAAGGTTTCTAATACTTTATAAATGGTTACAGCCTCTTTGCCATTTTTATTATTAGAAACAGCCATTTTTACACGGTTTTTAGGATCACGCGCAATATAGGTAGTAATAGTTCCAAATCTAGGCATAGGAACGCCATAACAAATAGCAATGTACTTACGAGACAGTTCGCGGCTTTTAAGCTGCTCTGAGAGTTTAAAATGAGTGGTGTCGTTTTTAGCTATAACCATAAGACCACTTGTATCTTTATCGAGCCTGTGAACAATACCAGGGCGGAAGTCGCCATTAATACTGGATAACTCTTTGGAATAAAAGGAAAGTTCGTTGGCTAAGGTATCTTGATAATTACCTGCTCCGGGGTGAGTGGTAATTCCAGCATATTTATTAATAACTATTAAATCCTGATCTTCATATATTATATCAAAACTTTTGCTGGATTTTGGGATTAGGTGGTTTTTAACCTCTTCTTCTACAACTATTTCAAGAAAATCAATAACTTCTACCATAAATTTGGGGTCGTTGGTTAACTCTTTGTTAACTATTACTCCCTTTTCCTCAATAATTTTTTTAATTTTTGTACGAGAAATATTTTCTTTTTCTAATAAATCTGCTAACGTTTTATCCAGCCTGTTTTTTTGGCTTAGTTTAATATTAGTGAAGGTAATAATTTTATGGTTCATAATCTTCAAAAAACCAAAATTGTTATGTTAGTTATGATGTTATTCTTGTATTTCGGAGCATTTGTGCTTATGGGATACGTTATACATCACATCGCTTAATTACCCAAATAAAATATGAAAGTAGAAGTCATAACTCCTATAAATCCTGTAAATAATGCTAAATCTGCAACTAAAACGGCAAATGATGGTAAGTTTAAGGAAATATTAGGTGCAAAGTCTGGCTCAAAATCCGAGCAAACTACATCAGTAAACGGTCTCCAGTTCTATTATATAGAAGAAATGAATCAAGACCTGCCCGATCAGCAAAGAAAAAAGCAAATAGCATATGGTAAGAAATTACTAGACGAACTTAAAAAAATAAGACTTATGCTATTATATGGTGAAGTATCTCAAGATAAATTAAGCAATATCAATGACTTACTTTTAGAAGCTAAAGACATTGCGCACACAGATCCTAAATTATCTAAGATTATCAGTGATATAGAGCTAAGGTTAGAAGTTGAAATGGCAAAGTTGTAATTGACTGTAATCCGGTATGTCATTGCTGTAAAACTTCAGAGTTTAGGTTACGGTCATCACCGTGGCAATCTAATTGAATGTAATAAAAAACTCATATAAATTACGACCAGGGGGCGAGTTTTTGAAAAAAACGAGGGGAGTAATTTATATGTTCAATGTAACCCCAAATAAATGGAAGAAAAATGACTTCCCGGGGGTGGTCAGTCATTTTTATTTTTATAAATATTGGCTTCTATTACAAGCAGTTTTGTCAGAGATACTTTGAACTTCTACAATTGCGAGCAAAATGCAGTTTTGCGTGGCAATCTATTTAATATCTTGAGTTTTTTTAGATTCTCAAGAGGTATTGCATACTTCTTGAAATGACGACAGATCTTGCCGAAAGGTCTGTTAGTAAAAAATACGGAGTATTTTGTGGCGATCTATTTGTCTGTAAGTTATTATGGATTGCTTCTGGGTTAAAAGCTCTAGCAATGACTGTCAACGATACTACGAACCTATATTTTGAAGGGCTTAAAAAATTTGTTTTAAAGAACAAAGAAGCTATTACACAAATGTATAATCCTAAAGATTTATTTGATGTTAACACATATAACATACTTGATAAGGATCCATCGCAATTTAAGAGGCTTTTGGAAAATACTATAGAAAGGATTGTTAATTCATTTAATTTCAGAATTTTTCTTGATAAAGATCAATCAGTTTTGCTTAATAGGTACATTTCAGGTAATCACAAAAATACTAGAGATCTTATAATAAAAGATGATAATTGTGAGCAAAAGTCGGGTTATAATCAAGATTTATAACCTTTCCATTTTGGAGTCGTCTTTAAAGTTATCCAATATTTTATACCCATTTTTAGGATCCCCTAGTAATCTTAAAACTTCTCTTTTCAGTTCTTTTGGAAGGTTTTTGTAAGGATAATTTTGATGACTTTGCTCTATTTTTTCTCTAAATTTTTCTGAACTATCTAATGACATGTTTTAACCATTTGTTAACTTTTGTGCTGGATAATAGCATTTAGTAACGATTTGTAAATCTATTTTTGATTTATTAAAATTTCTATCCTATTAATATCTACTTGTTTTTGTATTTAAAAAAGGTTATTATTTTAATATATTACAATTAATTGAGCATAGTAGGGCTGGGCGCTATGGATGATTTGATCAATGATTTCCTTGCGGAAACTAATGAATCTCTTGCAAAACTTGACGTAGAGCTGGTAAAGCTTGAGCAAACTCCAGACGATAAGGAGCTTTTAGGTAGTATATTTAGAATAATGCATACTATCAAAGGGACTTGTGGATTTTTGGGATTAGCTAAGCTAGGATCAGTTGCTCATGCTTCTGAAAACATCCTCGATATGGTTAGAGATGACAAAATAGCAATTAATCCTGAAAGAATATCAATTATTCTTGAGTCGATAGATGTTATTAAAACGCTTGTTAAGTCCTTAGAGGAAACTGGTAGCGAGTCTGATATGGACGTATCAAACTTGATTAACAGGCTTAATGCTGCGACAGTAGATAGCGCGGTTTCAAGTGTTCCGTCTGAACCTGCAGAAGCCCCAAAAGCTGAAGCTGAACATTCTGAGCAAGTTGTACCTGAAATAAAAAATGAAGAAAAGTCATTAGATTCAGGTGGTTTTACTGATGTTATTAAGGATATCGAAGCTTTAATTACTAAAAAAGATGAAACAGAAGCTAAGATTGAAAAATTTAAAACTGAAACTGAGGCAATGAAAAAGCCTGCGGCTGATCCTAAAAAAGCGGCTCCTGCTGCGCATAAAGACCATAAATCTACTGCTCAGCAAACTATTAGGGTAAGTCTTGACTCATTAGAAGGGCTAATGCAAATGGTAAGTGAGCTTGTACTTACCCGTAACCAGTTGCTACAAATTTCACGTAGAAACAGAGATAGTGAATTTACAATGCCATTACAAAGGCTTAATCATATTACATCAGAGCTGCAAGAAAGAGTGATGAAAACCCGAATGCAGCCAATTGGTAATGCATGGGCGCAATTTCCAAGAATTATAAGAGATTTAGCAGTTGAACTTGGTAAAAAAATTGAGCTTGTAATGATAGGAGAGGACACAGAACTTGATAGGCAATTAATTGAGTCTATTAAAGATCCTCTTACTCATATGGTAAGGAATTCAGCCGATCATGGTATTGAAAAGCCAGAAGAAAGAAAAATGGCGGGTAAAAGTGATGTTGGTAAGGTAACTCTTAAAGCTTATCATCAGGGTGGTCATATCATTATTGAAATTAGTGATGATGGTAAAGGTCTTCACATCGATAAAATTAAAAAGAAAGTTATAGAAAATGGCTTGGCAACGCAGGCTGACCTTGATGCGATGACAGATCAGCAAGTTCAGCAATTTATATTTAGAGCTGGTTTTTCTACTGCAGAAAAAATTACCGCTGTATCAGGCAGGGGTGTTGGAATGGACGTTGTTAAGACTAATATTGAGAAAATCAGCGGTACAGTTGAGATGAACTCGGTATTTGGTAAGGGTTCAACATTTACTATTAAAATACCACTTACACTAGCTATTATGCCAATTTTAATTGTAGAGTGCAATGGAGGTAAGTTTGGTATTCCGCAGATCACTATAACAGAAATGGTAAAGGGTGGTGGTAATCTTGAGCATAAAATAGAGCATATTGATAATCGTATGGTAATCAGGCTCCGAAACTCTATATTGCCACTTGTGCCGTTAAATGATGTATTATTTCCTTCTAATAAAAAAGAGATCGATGAGAAAAAAGAATATTTTGTAGTTGTTTGCCAGGTTGGTTCATTTAGTTTTGGCGTTATTGTAGATAAAATTTATGATACGGAAGAAATAGTAGTAAAGCCAGTATCTCCTGTTATTAAGCATATAGACGTGTATTCAGGTAGTACTCTTCTTGGTGATGGTGGCGTTATAATGATACTTGACCCTACAGGACTGCTTAAATATCTTTCTGACACTACATCTAGTTCTGATAATAACTTTATTAACCGTGACAGATCTATGATGGGCGATAGTGAAGATGCAAAAAAACGTTCTAGCTTCCTGATATTTAGAGCAGGCGGTACTTCACCACGCGCAGTTCCACTTGATCTTATATCTCGTCTAGAAGAAATAGATGTTTCTAAAATTGAGACGTCTATTAATAAAATGGTGATTCAATATCGTAAAAGCCTTATGAGGATTGCATCAATTGATACAAGCTATCAAATGGCGAAAGAAGGTCTTCAGCAGGTAATAGTTTTTGCCGAGAAAAATAGATTTTTAGGATTAGTGGTAGAGGATATAATTGATATTGTCGAAACAAGAGTTGATGAAATTACTGCTGTACATAGCGAAGGATACATTGGCTCATTTGTCCATGAAGGTAAAACAGCAGATATTATAGATATCAATTACTTTTTCCATAAAACATTTGCAGATGATATAGATCACGAGGTTAAAATTGCGCAGGATGCTAAAAGAATTTTGCTAGTTGATGATAGCCCGTTCTTCAGAAAGTTTATTCCACCTACGATTAATAAACTAGGATATGAAGTTATAACAGCGGAAAATGCAGATTCTGCAATGAAGCTTTTAGAGAAAAACTCAAATATTTCAATGATTATAACTGATATTAATATGCCAGGAATTAGCGGTAATCAGTTTAGTATGAATTGTAAAAGCGATGACAGATATAAAGACATTCCAATAATTGCACTTTCGTCAAACTTTAATAGCGTGGCTGAAAATCCTAAAGATAGTGGTCTTGATGCTTATGTTTCTAAAACAAATCATGAGGAACTTATTATGGTAATTCAGAAACTTATGACAAATAGAGGATAATAAAATGGGGCATGCATCATTAAAAGCTTCTGTTGAAAAAGATGTGAATGAATATGTAACTATGAACATAGCTGGTCAAAAATTTGGCTTAGCTGTTAATAAAATTAGGGATATTCTGGCAAAACAGAAGATTACGCCTATTCCGCTTGCACCACATCAGGTTGCAGGATCACTTAATTTGCGTGGTAGAATTATTACTGCTATTGATCTTAGAATAGTACTGGATTTGCCAGTAAAAGTACAGATTCAGGATGCAATGAATATAGTAATAGAAGTACATGACGATATGTATAGTTTAATTGTTGACGGTGTGGGAGATGTTCTAAACATTGCAACAAGTAAAATACTTACAAGTCAGGAAAATCTTTCAGAAAAATGGAGGCAACTTGCGCAAGGGATATATCCATTAACTGAGGAATTGCTTGTAATTTTAGATGTTGATAAAATTTTTAAAGATACTGCTCCATCAGAAGATGAAGAAGGTGTTTAATTTAGATTGATTGTTATAAAGGGGAGTTGATATGAGATCTTGTTTGGTAATAGATGATTCTAAGGTAATTAGAAAATTCGCTAGAAGTATAGTAGAGGAATTAGGTTTTGAGGTTAGTGAAGCCGCGGATGGAAAAGAAGCATTAGAAATTTGCTCTAAGTCAATTCCTGACGTTATTTTACTTGACTGGAACATGCCAGTTATGGATGGTATGGAGTTTTTAAAAGGCTTTAAAGATAAATATGCAGGTGTAAAGACACGTGTAATATTCTGTACTACTGAAAATGAAGTCGCAAAAATCAAAACAGCAGTTACTGCTGGTGCGGATGAATATATTATGAAGCCTTTTGATGCAGAAATTGTAAAAGGCAAGTTTGTTCAATTAGGTTTAATCGAGCAATAAATAATTATATGACTCACAAGATTGATGTAACTTATAGCGTGGCAATTATCCATGATCTTTCGGTAACGAGAGATTTTATAGCGCAGGTTTTAAAAAAATCTAGTGAGGTGAGTAATTTATTATCTTTCCAAAATCTAAACGATTTAACTCATCATATTCAAAAAGAGACTGTTGATCTTGTTATAGCCAGCGTTAAAGTTATAGATCAATTAATCCAAAAACTCCCTGAGATTAAAAAATATACAGGTTCCCATATTAAAGTTATAGTTGCGATTGATAAAGATAATAGTTCAGAAGCATTTACAGCTCTTAAGGCAATTTCAAACGGTGCAAATGATTATGTAGAAATCCCCAGTATAATGTCTACGTCTATGCCAGTTAAAATTGAAGCAACTAAAGCTATTGAAAGTAAAGTTATAGAGCAGTTATCTGTAATTTATAAAGAAAAACATCCTGAAGAATTTAAATTAAACACCATTAAATCTAATAAAAATATTCCTATTTCAAAGCGTAAGTTAATTATTCAAGATTTTGATGCTAATCCTTCAAATTTGCCTATTACACTTAGAAATTCAAAAATATACAAACCACAAGCTATCGCCATTGCTGCCTCTACTGGTGGGCCTCAGGCTCTGAATAAACTTTTCATTGATTTAAAAGGCGAGAAAATCGAGCAGCCTATATTTATAACTCAGCACATTCCACAAAATTTTTCTAACTATTTTGCGGTGAATTTAAGTGCTGTTACAGGCAGAGAATGCATAGAGGCAAAAGATAAAATGCCTGTTGAAAATGGCAAGGTTTATGTAGCGCCAGGTGATCATCATATGATAGTTTTGCTTGAAAATGGTAATAAAGTCCTAAGACTTGATCAGTCAGCACCAATTAATTTTTGCAGACCTTCTGCAGATCCTATGATTGAAACGCTATCAGATATCTATGGAGCAGAATTACTGGTAATAATTTTAACTGGTATGGGTTCGGACGGTCTTGAAGGCGCAAGATACGCCGCTAAAAATGGCGCTATAATAGTAGCACAGGATCAGGCATCAAGTGTTGTATGGGGCATGCCTGGCGCGGTTGCTAATAATGGATTATGTAATGCGGTGATTCCGCTAGATCAAATACCTTCTTATATTCAAATGATAGGAGCTTCATGATGGGTAAAAATGCATATTATGCTAAAATTGCAGAAGTTGTAAAAAAGCACTCGGGTATAAATATTGAAGAGGATAAATTTTACCTTTTTGACTCTCGTTTAGAAACTTTAATGCAGGATTATGGTTTAAAAACTATAGAGAACTTGTCTGAAAAGCTTCTTGCTAATGATAATCCTAAAATGATTGCCGGTCTTATTGAGGCTATGACAACCCATGAGTCATTATTTTTTAGGGATATTAAAGTATTTGATCAATTTAAAAGTGAAGTTTTACCAAAGCTTATTACTGACAAATCTGAAACAAAGCAGTTAAAAGTATGGAGTGCAGCTTGTTCAAGTGGTCAGGAAATATATTCGGTAATGATTCAGATGATGGAAAATGCAAACCTTAGGGACTTTAAATATGAGGTTGTTGCAAGTGATATATCAGAAAAGATTATAGCAAAAGCTAAACAGGGTGAGTACACTCAGTTTGAGGTTCAGCGCGGTATGCCGATTAGTTATCTTATGAAATACTTTGATAACGTTGGAGAAATCTGGAAAATTCAGGAAAATATTAAAGCCCCAATTACATTTAAGCAGCATAATTTAATTGGAAATGCTGCAAGCATAGGGAGCGACTTTGATGTTGTTTTCATGCGCAACGTGCTTATTTATTTTGATAAATCCACAAAAGTTATGGTGCTGAATAACGTGCATAAATCAATGCGTAAAGGTGGGTTCATATGTGTAGGAACCGCAGAAAACGTATTCGGCTGCGAATCGCTTTTCGAGCCAGTACCAAACACCACATGCTGGTTTAAATCAATTTAGGGTTATTTTAATTAGTAAATCTAATCAATAACTTATCTCAAATATTCCAAAACCCTTAATAAAACGTTAAGAAAAATATTCATCTTAACGTTCTTTTTTCTTGTTTATCAATAGGTTAATTTTTCGTGTAAAGGTTGCTTTTTATTAATTTTTGTGATACAACTCAACCTCGTGAATAAGTTTGCTATTTTTGAAGGAAAAGAAATGTCTAAAGAAAAGAAATCATATTATAAAGGGAAACAGCATCTTTATAATCAATTAGATAAATTAGTTAGAGCAATGGAAGAGTGCTTATTGGGAAAAAATAAATTTGATACAGCTAGTTTTCCAATGATAGAGCATGCAAAGGTTGTTATTCAAGGTAGAAATAAAAAGAAAAAAGAAGATCAGATTTCAGATGAAAAATCTCTAATAGATGAACTCAGAAGAATTAGACACTTAAAGATATATAATGTAGGGGGTGTTGATGCTGCATGTATACATTTTAATAGTCTCAGTGCGCTAATATCTGAAAACTATGATAAGCTTAAAGCTAAATATAAATCTAATACAACTAGTATATATAATGTTAAAAATACAGTTTTTTGGATTGTTAAGGTAGCGTATTATAAATTAGTATTAGATATGGATCATGTATAGATCTTGCTATAAGTAGAGCTAAAGCAATTAAAAGTTTTATAATAAAAGTTAATGAAAATGTTCTTTCATTTAAATCTGAAATTCAAAATCAAGAAGTTCAAAAGTGGTTTGCAGAAAGTTGCATTGTATTCTCAACTGAAATTGATAGTTTAAATACTATATTAGAGGCGTTAAAGCAAAAAGGTTCTTTAAGTAAGGAGCTTACTCGTATTCAAAACTTACTATCTCAGCTAGTTGTTAATAATATATCGATAATTTATGCTCTTGGTCAGCCATATGATATTAAAAGAGGTCCTGTACTAGATGAAAAATTAAATATATTAAAGGTTTATGAAAGGGATGTTAATTATATAACAAGTAGTAGGTTGCTAGAGTCTCCAACTAATAGAATAGTAGTTAATCTTTTACAGTCCAAGTCATTTGATTATATTATGCATGGTCAAAAACCAATAATAGACACAAATATTTTTAATAATGCTAATACAACATTAGAAGCATTAAAAATATCCATTAGGGATACATTTAGAACTAATCCAAATGCTCATGTTTATCAAATTAATGGTAGAAACGTAGATTTAGATTTAGTTGATGCAATTGCTAAAAATGCTTTGTACACAACATACGCTGCCAATCTATATAATATTTTCAGTCTGTATTCTGACTATATAAAAAGTGCGGGGGAAATAAGAGGTTCATTGGCTAAAAATGAAATTATTAACGCTTTGTATTCTTTTATAAATGCAGTTTCTGGTGAAATTAATCAAAGCCATTATGTTATTGAAAGAAGTTTAAATGCACACTACCGAAATATGGTGCAAACATCAAGGGAGTTAGTAAGGGAGCATGGATCAATAAGATTAACATATGAACAAATAGTAAGGTATACCAGAGCAGCGGCATATCGTGATATTGAAGAAAAAGAAGTTTTGTTAGTAAATTTCTTACAGCAGTTTAATAATATGGTTGTAGCTGCTAATATACCAGTATTAGAGGAAGCTTCCAATATATTAACAAATGTTATGCAGAATCAGGTTGTGGCTGTTATAATTAATGCTCCTCCTGCAAATCCTCATGAAAATGGTTTTCAAAATCAAGTTCAACAAGTTAATGCAGCCGTTTTAGGGCAAATTGAAAGTTTGCAAAATCAACTAGCTTTGGCTAGACAAGAGGTAGTTCAATCTAAAGAAATTTTAAGGGCTTCAGAATTAGAGGATCGATGGTATAAAGTAACTGAGAATGATAGAAAGCCGATAGTTCCAACATCTGTTCCGACAACTTTAAGTGGAGTTAATCAAAAGGTAAATAGTCATAATGTTGGTAGGGTTGCCGCTGGTGCTACTATTGCTGGTACAACATATACATTGATTAAAAAAGGGGTAACAGGAATGTTGCCAAATTGGATGAAGGTTCCAGTTACAATTTACAGTTCTGTAGATACATTAGCAAAAGGAAAAATTACCGAATGGATTAAGGATGGGGTTGCTCAAATTCCTACGGGTTTTGATTATATAACAAGAGAAAGTAATACTAACCTTGTAAAGGCAAAGGAAGTTGCATTAACAGTAATAAGACCCGTTGATGAAATAGTGCATGCTGGCTTAAAGATTGCGCAAGCTCCCGTAAAGCTACTAAATAATACTAATGTATTATCTAATAGTACTAGTCAGGGTGTAACAAACTGGTTAAACTCATATGATGTATTACGTTCGAGGTATAAAAAGGAATTTTGGGTGAACTATGAAATATTACAGGTCAATTTTTTAAACCCATTTATCAATGCTTTTAAGACAATTAGTAAACCTAAATTATATAGAAACTTTGCAAAATTATTGAACATTATTGAAAATAATAATATGCGCTTAAGGTATATAGCTGATAACGGAAATTTAAATCTTGAAAAAGTTGACGATTTTATAAATGCTAATACCAATGACTTAACAGCTGATGGTAGAGTTACATTAGCTGATGATCAAAATTTTACATCTTATAAAAGCATTATGAAAGCAGTATTCGAAAGACCCGTTATGTTTGTGCATATACTTATGAGGTATAAAGTTGATGTGAGTCAGAAACAGTTTGTAATAGGAAATAATCAAAATGATCAGCATAGTAAGTTGATCGATATGTATCCCAATCATAAAAAGCAAGGTGTAGAGCTTGAAGAAATGAACGGAAAAATGACTGAAATGTATCAGCATTTATCAGGGCAAACCATAGTTGTGGCGCGTGGTTATTTAAATGAAAAGCGTGAGCAGTTAGATAAACAGGGTAGTATAGAGCAGTCAAAAATTAATTGTTTTGCTGAAAACTCAATTAACAGTAAAGCCAAAGAAGTGGCAAAAGGATTATAAAATGCAATACGTTAGTAAAGAAAAGTTAGTTAATATTCAGGAAAAAGCGATAAATTTTATAATGTCAAAAATATTTGTAGTTTTTAATAAACTTAGCAAACCTATTCACAATGGAAAAGTATTAAGATTTACAAAGTTTGTTGCCGTGAAATTAGCCAGCTTATTTACTAATGTATGTTTGCTGCTTGCTAATTTTACTAGAAAGTGTTTGGGCATTTTTGGCGTTAATGTTAGCAATTATGATATTGGGGTGCTTTTAGCTGCCCCAATATTCATAGCAGATAGAGCAGTAAGTAGCTTTTATAAAAACTTTGTATGTAAGTTTATTACAATAGTTCCAAATACATTTGTGTATTTATATAATAAGAAAAAGGGTATTAAAATGAGTAAGAAAAAGTCTTTAACAAGCGTTGATTATGATGGTAAAGATGATGCTTTAAATGAGAGTCAATTCCAAGAAATTATTAAAGGCTATAATCTTTATTTAGAGCAATTAGGTTACCCAAATGGCGAGGGTATGCACATACTAGAAAAATATTCCATTTTAATGATGAGTAATGTTGCTGCTTTTAAATGTAAAAACTGGGTGTATGAAAAAGTAATTGAACACTTTAAAAATGAAATTTTATCTAAAGAGCCAGAGAGTATTACTAAAACAAAGTTATTGAAGCTAATAAACGATGAAAGTTTCTTTTTGTTTAATTATAACGATATGAGTATTCAATGGTATTTGCAAAAAATTTTTGACTTGAGTCGTAATCCTGTTCCAGTTAGTCCGTTTTGTCGAGAGTTTGTTCTGGAAAATGCAATTAAATATATTAATAAAAATTTCAATGTTGAAAATATTCAAGATGCTAGTCTTGTAGAGGTATTAGACAGGTACTGTGATAATTTTGATAAAACACAAGAAGTGTATTGGTTTAAAAAAGGTGGCGTATATAATAAGCACAAAGATATGTTTACTGACATATACAGTAATACAATGCGTGTTATTGAAGAGGGGATGGCTCAAATAGGTAAGCCTATATCGTTTTATAATAGGCAAATAGGCTTAAATATTAATAATCTTGATTTTCAAACGATTTTAATTAATGCTATTAGTTATAAATTTGAGTACAATTCAGATGACAGACCTGTAGAACGTGTTTATCTTGATAATTATATAGAATTTATAGCTAAAGAGATTTTACCAGGATATCCAGATGAAATTGTTGATTTTTTAGCTAGAGGTAACCATTTTGGGTGGTCACAATTTTATTGCCAATACGCAAATTCATTTTATTCCATGAACTATATATTGCAAAATATTATGGCAATTGATCCTAAAGTTTTATATAAAAATAATCCAACTAGGCTGGCAACTGGCGATTTTGTATATAGCGAGGAAAAGGAAATAGTAGGGCCTTTGCTAATTCTTGGTTTATATCATGCGCATAATCAGATTAGATGTGATAAAGAGTTTCAAATAACAGAAGATCCAACTAAGGCAATTCGCAGAACCGCTGCAAATCCAATTACATACTGGAAGTTGGCTGTTGAGAAAGAGGTTAATAATATCAAGTCTAATCCAAGGCAGTTTGTTAAAAAGCTTTTAGTGGGTGGAGGTAGTATAGTAAGTATCGTTGGTAGTTTAATGGGATATGGACCAATGGCAAACTCTACAGTACTCAAAAATGGCTTAAAATTATTAGGAGGAGTGATAATAAGTTATGCACTTTTAGCCCCTAAATTACTATCTAGAGCAAATCATCATGATGCAGACGTTCCAAGATGGCAACCATCAATGCATCACAAAGGCTACAAGAAAGTGCAGGAAAGTATGGCAAGGTACAGGGCGGTTAATAATACGTTACGTAAAGATTTGCCCAAAGAAAAGTGGCGGGATGCCAAAGATCAGGTGGTTAATGCTTCAAATTTAGCTTTACCATCGCCACAAGTATAATTTATTTAAAGAGGTTGTTTTATGGCTAAAGAGTTTATGTTAATCACTGAATGTGCGATTGAGTGTGAGGGTAAGTTTTTGGTCATAAAACGCCCCAGTGGCTCACATGCTGGCGGTCTGCTTGCCTTTCCAGGTGGTGGGGTTGAACAAATTGATAGCGAAGCGGGCGGTGATTTTATTAAAAATGCCACAATTCGTGAGGCTTTTGAAGAGGTCGGCATTCAAATAGCTGGCGAAATTCATTATGTTACATCTAATTTCTTTATGGATACTAAAACAGGTAAAGCATGTGCCGATGTAATATATTACACAAAAGTTGATAATTTTGATGTTACGCCAAATGAAAGGGAAGTTCCAGAATATTTCTGGCTTACTTATGAGGAAATGATATCCATGCCAAACTGCCCTGAATGGCACAAGAAATATATGAAGGCTGTAATTGACTTAAGAGGTAAATTAGGGTAATCTGCGACAAATTCATATATTTTTAGCGATTCCTTATGACAGACATTAATCTTATCCGAAATTTCTCAATTGTTGCCCATATTGACCATGGGAAATCAACCCTTGCCGACCGTATTATCGAGTTTTGTGGCGGGCTTGAAAAGCGTGAGATGACATCTCAGGTGCTTGATTCAATGGATATCGAGAAAGAGCGCGGAATTACTATTAAAGCCCAAACTGTGAGGCTTCATTATAAAAAGGGCGGCAAAGAATATGCTATTAACCTTATGGATACTCCAGGTCACGTGGATTTTGCCTATGAAGTAAGTAGATCTCTTGCAGCCTGTGAGGGGTCGCTTTTAGTAGTAGACGCTAGTCAGGGTGTGGAAGCGCAAACACTTGCAAACGTTTATCAGGCAATAGAAGCAAACCATGAGATTGTGCCTGTTCTAAACAAAATTGACCTGCCAGCAGCAGAGCCAGACAAAGTAAAGCAGCAAATTGAAGACGTTATCGGAATTGACGCAAGTGATGCTTTAATGATATCGGCAAAAACGGGTCTAGGTATTGAAACCGTGCTTGAGGCAATTGTAGATAGACTTCCTGCGCCAAAAGGCGATAGATCAGGAAAGCTTAAGGCGCTTTTAGTAGATAGCTGGTATGATACATATCTTGGCGTTATTATTTTAGTCAGAGTCGTTGACGGATCGCTAAAAAAAGGTATGAAAATTAAGATGATGTCTAACAATGCAATTAACACAATTGATACTGTGGGTTATTTTACACCTAAAAAAGTTTACTGTGACACATTAGAAGCAGGTGAAGTTGGTTTTATTACCGCATCTATTAAACAAGTAGCAGATTGTAAGGTGGGTGACACAATTACCGATGAAAGAAACCCCTGTGACGAAGCTTTAGCAGGGTTTAAGCCAAACCTTCCTGTTGTATTCTGTGGACTATATCCAGCAGAATCGGCTGACTTTGAAAACCTTAAAGAGTCTTTAGCTAAACTCAGGCTTAATGACGCAAGTTTTGAGTTTGAGGCGGAAAGTTCATCTGCATTAGGTTTTGGTTTTAGATGTGGTTTCCTTGGGCTGTTACACCTTGAGATTATTCAGGAAAGATTAGAGCGTGAGTTTAATCTTGACCTTATTACAACTGCTCCAAGCGTAATTTATGATATCCACTGTACAAATGGTGAGATATTACATATTCATAACCCTGCTGATCTTCCTGATCCAGTAAAAATTGATCATATGGAAGAGCCATGGATTAGATCAACAATTATGGTTCCGGATGAGTATTTAGGAGCCGTGCTATCATTATGTACAGAAAAGCGTGGTGAGCAAGTTGATATGACATATGTAGGTAACCGTGTAATGGTAATTTATAAGTTCCCGCTTAATGAAATTATCTTTGATTTCTACGATAGACTGAAATCAGTATCACGTGGTTATGCAAGCTTTGACTGGACATCGGACGAATACCGTCAGGGAGACCTTGTAAAACTTACTATCTTGGTAAACGGTGAGCCAGTTGATGCCTTATCTACAATCGTACACCGTACTAAAGCTGAATATAGAGGACGTGAGTTCTGTAAGAGACTTGTTGACCTTATCCCAAGACAAATGTTCCAGGTTGCTATTCAGGCTGCTATTGGCGGTAAGATTATTGCCAGAGAAACAGTGAAAGCGATGCGTAAGGACGTACTTGCCAAGTGTTATGGTGGTGATATATCCCGTAAACGTAAGCTTTTGGATAAGCAAAAAGAAGGTAAAAAGAAGATGCGTAGTATTGGTAATATTGATATTCCAAAATCCGCATTCATCGAAGTGCTGAAGATTAGAGACGAGTAGTTTTAGTATTTTGATTTTTGTAAAAAACTTGCCTCTCGGGATTGTAGAAGTTCAAAGTATCGGTGACGTTCATTACGAGAGGTTTTAACCTCGAAGCAATACATAATAACTTACAGACAAATAGATTGCCACAAAATGCTTTGCATTTTTCGCAATGACAGCCAGTAAGTACTCTCGTCATTGCTGCTGTATAAGTTCAAAGTTTCGGTAACGATCATTGCGAGGAATGTTAACATTCCGCGGCAATCTATATTAAAATTAAAAGCCTGAGGTAGATTGTTTCGCAGTATTTCATATTTTTCCCTAATAGACCATGTGGCAAATACCGTCACCGATACTCAAAGTCTATACAGGAAGACAAAGCACCTATACCCAAAAGCGCTATAGTTAAAGTATTTGATTATGATGTAGGAACGATGAGCGAAGCCTGGTAAACCCAGGTAAAGTAAAGAAGTGACGCATACCAGAATTATTATAAGGACTTAATTATATATATCTATTTTCCAATGCAAAAGCTGCTAAATATAATATCCAGTATTTCGTCTACTTTTACTAAGCCTGTAATCTTGCCAATCTCATACATTGCCCTGCGCAGATGCTCGCCCGCAAGTTCGATGGGTAGATCTAAAGTAAATTCTTCAAGCTCATAAAGGGCGTTTTGCAAATGCTCCCTATATCTGGCTCTTGTGATGACTGGATCATCTGAAGGTTCAAACTGAGATGCAAAATCTTTAATTGCTTCTATTAAATTTGAAATATCATTATTTTTAGCTGATATATAAATATAGTCAGGATTGTCTTTTTTGCTAATAGTATCTGATTTATTAATCACAACAAGTTTATTATCGTGCTGAGCTATGGGCTGTATATTATTAGGCGAGAGGATCTCGAGAACAAGGTCGGCCTCCGTAAGTTTTTTACGAGCGATCTCTACGCCGATTTTTTCAATGGTATCATCTGTTTCCCGAATTCCTGCTGTATCTGTAAAAATAAACGGGTAGCCTTCAATATCAATTATAACGTCAATTGCATCACGCGTTGTACCTGCAATATCGGAAACTATAGCAACCTCACGCTTGGTAATGGCATTAATAAGTGTGGACTTACCAACATTAGGTTCGCCAACTATTGCAACTTTAATACCGCTGCGGATTTTTTCACCACGGTTGCTGTCATTTAAATGACCATGAATGTCGTTCCTTAAGTTATCTACTGATGATACGATATCATTAACAATATCTTCTGGGATATCTTCTTCTGGGAAATCTATGAAGGCTTCTATTAGTGATAAGGTTCCAAGAAGTTCCTTCCTCCATCCTTCGTATAAATCCTTAAGTTGACCGCCTAGATTTTGGTTTGCAGATACTAATTGAATTTCGGTTTCGGCATCAATAATATCGGCAATGCCTTCTGCCTGAGTTAAATCAATTTTACCATTTAAAAAAGCCCTGCGACTATACTCACCTGGCTCTGCCATTCGTGCTTCAGATTTAGATAATACTTCAAGTAAAGTTTTGATAACGGCAATGCTCCCATGCGTATGGATTTCAATTACGTCATCGCCTGTAAAACTTTTAGGGGATTTGAAATATAATGCAAGCACGTGGTCAATGATTATATCATTAAGTGGGTTGGTGATTTTGCCATAAGTTTTACCATTCTCAGATAGTAATTCGTTACTTAACCCTAAAAAGCTTGCAACATTTAAACTATTAGGTCCTGAGATACGAAAAACGGCAACCCCTGATTTTCCAAAGGGAGTTGATAAAGCATAGATAGTGTCTGATGTGCGCATTTTAATTGATTTTTGCTAAATTTGAAATAGAATATACCACATAACAAATGTATATCAACTATTCTTCTAAGGTTTTAAATGGTCGCTTACAATAATACAGAAGTTGTTTCAAAAATAGCTTCGATTGCTGGTTCTGACGTTTTATTTAGTAAATTTATTAAGTCATTTTTTCTTCATGTTCCTAATGATGATCTTGTTAGTAAAGATAACGATTTTTATTTTAATATAGCTAAGAAAGCTTACGAATTTTTTGCAAGTAATCCAATAGATAGCGGTCTAAAAATAGAAGTATATGACGATCAAGATGCTACAAATATTATGGTACATCATAAGGATATTCCTTTCTTAGTGGATTCTGTAACAGGTGGTTTGAACATTGCTGGATACAAACTCTCACAAGTAATTCATCCTGTTGTATTTGTAAAAAGAGAAGATGGAAAGATTACCGCAATTGATTCTGAGAACTCTCAGGAAATAGCAAACCCGCAAGAAAGTTTAATGTATTTTAGACTTTATATTAAGCTTGATGATAAAGGAAAGGCTGATCTTAAAACATTGGTAGAGCGCATTTTAAATAATGTTAGAGCAGCAGTAAACGACTGGAAAGAAATGCTAGCAAAAGCTAACGAAATTGCCGCTATTGCAAGCCCAGAAAATGCAGAGTTTATAAAGTGGGTTGAGGCTAATAACTTTACTTTACTAGGATATCACGCATCAGGTGAGCATAATAGCCTTGGTATATTTAGAGAGTCTCCTGATATTTATAAAGAAATTGAAAGAGAAAATAACAATTTCTCTAAACTCCCTGATAGTATTGTGATTAGTAAGCTTAAGTATATTTCTCCAGTACATAGAACTGTGAATTTAGACCTTATTTCAATTAAAATTAATAATAAAATATACAGTTTTGTTGGGCTGTTTACATCTGGTGTTTATTACCAAAGTGCCTTAAAAATCCCGCTTATTGATAGTAAAATTAAAGCAGTGCTTAAGAAATCAGGCTTTAGGCAGGCAACGCATAACTATAAAGAGCTTGTTGCTATTATTGAAGCATTCCCAAGGGATGAGCTTCTTCACTTAGATGCAGATACTCTATATGATACAGCTATAAATATTTTAGCTCTTCATGAAAGGCCACGTACTAAAGTTTTCATTCATAAGACTTTTTCTGATATTTTTATCAGTAGCATCGTATTTATTCCAAGAGAGCGCTTTAGTGATAAAGTATGCTCACAAATTCAGGATATTTTAAAAAGTGAGCTTGGTTGTAATGTAGACAGAGATTACCTCCATTTAAACGAATCAAAGCTTGCCAGATATCACCTGATTTTAAGTTTTGATAATAAAAAGATACCAGATATTAAAGTAGAAGATATTGAACGCAAAATTATTTCACTTGCTTCATTTTGGGATGAAGATGCCAAAAATGAACTGGTATCAAAACTTGGTTTTGAACGTGGTATGGCATTATTTACTGAATTTAAAGATTCATTCCCTAAATCATATCAGGAATTTTATGGTATTACGTCAGTTGCGTTTGACGCTGAAAAAATTGAAGATGCTATTAAGCTTCAAAAGCACGTATATGACCTTGCCATGTGCCAGAAAGAGCAGGGTTGTTTTAATCTTAAAATTTATTCTCCAAATGGGAAGCTTTCAATTTCAAGCTTAATGCCTGTGTTCGATAACATGGGTTTCTTTACAGATGACAGTAGTTATTTTAATATTAACCGTTCTTCTGATAATGCTCAATTAGTTCTGCACCATTTTAGGCTTAAATCAAATAAAGTTAATACAGAAAATTTTGCAACCTATAAAGCTAATATCGAAGGTCTTCTTGATCAAATTACTAAAGGCATTATTAAAAAAGACAGATTTATTGCTCTGTCAATTTCAGCCAATTTCTCCCCAAGACAGATTTTGCTTACTAAAGCTATTTCAAAATACTTAAAGCAAATTGGAGTAAGTTATCACCTAGGCTTCTTAGCTACAGTGTTAGAGACTCATTCAAAAATTGTTGGAAAGCTTTATAGGCTATTTGAATACAAATTCCATCCAGAGCTTACTGATCTTGAAAAATATAATGAACTTGATGATGAAATTTTAGCTGATTTATCTAGTATTTCTGATGTTTCTGAAGATAAAATCTTAAGATTCTACTTTTATTTTATAAAAGCTGTTCTTAGAACTAATTTCTATCAACTTCATCCAGATGGTGCGCAAAAGAATTATATCTCGTTTAAGATTAGGTCGTCTGATATTCCTGAAATTCCATTACCTAAGCCATTTGCCGAAATATTCGTGTATTCACCAACAATGGAAGGTATCCACTTAAGAGGTGGTTCTGTTGCACGTGGAGGATTAAGGCTTTCAGACAGACATGATGACTATAGAACCGAAGTTCTGGGGCTTATGAAAACCCAAATGACAAAAAACTCTATTATTGTTCCTGTGGGATCTAAGGGTGGGTTTATTGTTAAAAAAGTTATTATGGGCGCAACACGTGAGCAAATTCACCATGAAAATGTTGAAGCTTATAAAACATTTCTGCGTGGTATTTTAGATATTACCGATAACGTTAAGGACGGTCATATTATCGCCCCTAATCAGGTGGTAAGGCATGATAGTGATGATCCATATTTAGTAGTTGCTGCCGATAAAGGAACAGCTACATTCTCAGACGTTGCGAATTCAATTTCTAAGGATTATGGTTTCTGGCTTGATGATGCTTTTGCTTCTGGTGGTTCGAACGGTTATGACCATAAAAAAATCGGTATTACGGCAAGAGGTGGCTGGGTTTGCGTTATCCGTCACTTTGAAGAAATGGGCGTGAATGTATTTAAAGATGAGTTCTCAGTAGTTGGTATTGGTGACATGGCTGGTGACGTATTTGGTAACTTTATGCTACTATCAAATAAAATAAAGCTTGTTGCTGCATTTAACCATATGCACATCTTTATTGATCCAAATCCTGATGCTGCAAAAAGCTTTGAAGAAAGAAAACGTTTATTTACCACGCCAGGTACAAGTTGGGCTGATTATAATAAAGCCCTTATCTCTAAAGGTGGTGGTATATTTGAACGTAAATCTAAGATTATTGAGCTTACACCAGAAATCAAAGAAGCATTGGGCGTTGAGGAAAATGCTCTAACACCAGATGCTTTAATTAGAGAGATTCTCAAGGCTGAAGTAGATTTGCTTTGGAATGGTGGTATTGGAACGTATGTTAAGGCAAAGGAAGAACACCCAGAACACGTTGGTGATAAAAACAATGATGCTGTACGTATTAACGGTGAAGATTTGCGCGCTAAAATCGTGGGTGAGGGCGGAAACCTTGGTTTTACGCAGCGCGGGCGTGTAGAATATGCACTTAAAGGCGGAAGAATTAATACAGACGCGATTGATAACTCTGCAGGTGTAGATTGTTCAGACCACGAAGTTAATATTAAAATTGCCTTTACTGATCTTATGAGAGCAGGAAATGTCGATATAAATACCAGAAATAAAGTCTTAGAGCAAATGACTGACGAAGTATCGGAATTAGTTTTATCTGATAACAAATCACAAAGCCTGGCTATTAGTAACGAATATGCGTTCTCAAGTGATATGGCAATTGAACATACAATGCTACTTAGTATTCTGGAAAAAGAAGGTTTGTTAAACAGAGCAGTAGAGTATTTACCTAGCGATCAAGAAATGGAGATGCGTACTACTAATAATTTAGGCTTAACCCGTCCTGAAATTGCGGTAATGCTTGCTTATGCAAAAATGTCGTTATTTAACAAAAGCTGTGCGTCAAATGTATTTATAAATCCATATTTTAACCACTATTTTATGGATTATTTCCCTAAGGAAATGGTAAGGCTTTATGGCGAGAAGTTACTATCGCATCAGTTAAGAAAAGAAATTATTGCTACAGTTGTTACAAATAAAGTTATTAACAAATGTGGTGTAAGTTTTTATCACTTAATTTCAGCGGAAACTGAATGTTCTGTAGACACTTTTGTTAAAGCTTTTGAAGCTACGTTTAAGATATTTAATATAGATAGCATTTGGGATAAAATTGACCACATGGAATTCCATAAAGATATATATGAACAAAAAACCAAGTTATTTGATAAGCTTCAAAGCTTTATTCAGCTAGCAATTTCATGGTTTATTCATAATATGGATTCAAGTAGTCAGATTGAGAGCATTATTGAAAATTTTGCAGGCGTGATTGTAGATGTTAAAAACTCGATTACCAGCGATAAAGAATCAAAAGCACATGATTTTTATACAAACAGCATGCAAGAGCTTGAAAATATTGGTGTTCATAACGGTATTGCATCTGAAATTGCAATGCTTGATGCAATGTCTAAATGCTTTACCATTATTAAGTTTGCTAAGAAAACGCAATATAACATTTCGCAGCTGCTTAAAATGTACTTCCTTATCGATGAAGCAATTGAAGGTGTGTGGCTTAAAAGTAAACTTGGCACACTTAATATGCACTCATATTGGGACAGAAGCGCTATAAAAACACTTTCATACGAAATTGACAGCATACAGCTTGAGATTTGCTTAAAGGCTATGAACTTCACAGGCGATGCAATTGAGCATAAGTTTAATGCATGGGTTATGAAATACGAGCAGGCAATTCAGCTTTACCACGACCAGATTATATTTATTAAAAAGTCGAGTATTGATATTTCTGGCTTCTACGTAATGGCGAAGAGGATTAAAAAGCTGTTTGAGGTGTAAAATAATCATTGCTTACCAGTCATAAAGTAAAGATAGAAAAATAGCCAACCACCCTAGGGTAGGGCGGCTATTTTTTACTTAGATTTATTGGGATGATCTTAATTAAGCGTGCAAATTACATTGCAAAGCGAGCTTTTCATAACCATACACTTATTATTATAAAATTTAACAACTTATCAAGTAATAACAAATGAGTAAAGAACAACGGCTGTTTGAAGCTGTAAAAAAAGGTGATTTGGTATGTATCTAACCTTCAAATTAAATATAATAGTTTTGATTATAAATTTAGAAAAAACCATATAATTGACGATAAGAATTTTACTGAGTTTCTTGCCCAAATTAACCTTCCAGATATTCCACTAAAACACTTTAAGGAATAATTTAGTATCTAGGTATTTTGTTAAACCTAATCCTGAGGTTATTTTAGACGGAAACCTAACGCATCTACCAAGTGAGATTAAAGGTATTATTTTCAGTAATTTAGTAGGTTCAAACTTTAATAATTTTAGAGAAATTGCTGAGCAGCAATCTGCTGAATTTAAAACAAGATAATAATTCTTATATGAAAATTAAAATAAAGGCAGGGCTGGATATTACAATTGAACTTTGCATATTTTTTAAATTATGAAATATCATGGTAAAAGTGATATCTATCAAGGGTAATTTGAACTTGATCCCAAAATTTTGCCATATTAATTAAATTATGCTGTTGTTATTTTTAGAGTTAATCTATATTGCTAAGAAATTGGTGCGTCAATATATGTAAACTTTGCAGTGCTATACTGCAAACAAGTTACTGATTCTGATATAAAAGCTATTTTATATTTTAATATACAATTTATTAAGGTATATTTTTTTAATTAAGTATTGAATATACTAGACCAATCCATCAATTTATGCTATAAAAGCAGTTCAAATTTATAATATTTTAGTTATAGTAACTATTTTTTAACAATAATCAATATCTTAGGTAGGGTAATCCTATCTATAATTTTTCGTAAATAGGTAATTTCATGTCTTTGGATATACATTCTCCCGTAACCAATATTATGATGAGAGCTGTAAGAGCTGCTACAAAGTCTGTTCACAGGGATTTTTCTGAAATTGACCTACTTCAAAACTCAAAAGCTGGAACCTTAAGATTTGCTACAAACTCTGTAAACCGTATTAGAAAAATACTGGTTGAGGAAATTATTAAAGCTAAAAGTGAGTGCTATGTATTTGATAATGAAGGAAATAGTATTTACGGCGAAAAAGACAGTGAAAACAGATTTTTAATTATTCCTGTTGATAACTTTGACAATTTTATGCACGGCATACCTATGTTTGCTACCGCTATTGCATATCAAAAACTTAACTATAAAGATGAGTACGAGACTTTATCAATAGTAATAGACGTTCCTGTTCAGCGTGAATTCTATTACTGTGAAAAGGGATCTGCTGCATGGCGTGAGACATACACTGAAGGCAATACAAAGCCAACAAGGCTTAGAGTTTCAGAGCGTAAACTTCCTGATGAATTACTCACAAATGCATCAAATGTATATGTTAAAGACTTTAAAATATCGAGCTTTATTAGTCGCTCACCACTTTTAGATATTCTTTACTGCGCAAATGGTAAATTTGACGTTTTAGTAATGCATGATAAGGCTTATGAGCCATTTTTAACAGCCATTAGGGAATCTGGTGGGGTTGTAGAGGATAGACAAGGCAAAATCATAGCAAGAAACACTTTCCTAGATAATATCTCTTTGAAATAGTTAATTTATTGCGTGTATTAACCATTTGTTAATATTTTTTACTTGATTATTATTCGAATAAATGATCGTTATGTTATAATTAATGTATTAACGTAATGAAAGGGTATTTATCATGATGCATAATGATAATAACGGTAGAATAAACAATCAAACTAACGCAGAAATGGAAAATAAAGCTAAACGTATAAATGAAGCTTTATTACAAAACTTTGATATAAAAGATTTTAGCATAGATAAGTTTGAGAAACTTAGAAATATTTCATCTGCTAAAATGACCATGGCAATTAATCTCTTAGTGCAGCTAACACGAGATATTGACGAAAATCATTTAAAAAGTGAAGCATACTGTAAATCTATGTTTATGATGCTACAGATCCTTACTGCTTCTAATTTAAACTCATTATGTGAAAAAGATAGCAGACTACTGGAACGCATTCAGGAATTAAATGCTAATATTTTAAAAATGCTACCTTTATTAAAGCAAAATACATCTATGATAGGTACGCCATATCTTCATTTGAGTATTACACAATATTATATGGGTTTTATAAGTTGTTTTGGTAAAGATACTCCTGAAAATCTGGCAAACTTTTCTGAAAATGTAGCCATTGAACTAAATGATCAGCTTTCTAACAGGAAAGAGACTTTTGAAGCGCATATTATTTCAATGACTAATGCTTTTAATATATCTCGAATGATGATGGGTAATGATGATTATAATGCTGAAGCTGTTTTAGATGATTATAAAAAGCATGTTTTAAAATATGTTGATAAACATTATAGTCCGCAGCTCTACAAGAAATGTATGAATATTATAGAGAGTCTTGAGGGATGTCTTGTAAAGGATAATATTGCTAATCCTGATATTAAGTTTTTTAATGAGCTTGATGATGAAATTAGTAAAAATGAAGGTAGAAAAACGCATCTTGAGACAAAATCAATTGAAGCACGTATATTCTCACTTGCTAATAAAGATCAGCTGGATGAAGAAGATATGAGGCAGTTTAAAGTTATAAGGGACAAGCTAAAAAAACATATTAATAGTATGGAATTTAGCTTAGAAAATGTGTCAAAAAATATGCAGTTAGTTGTGCTTTATACATATGCAAGTTCGGATTTAAGTGTTTTAACACATTTTAAGGACAAATTAGAAAAAGAACTTAACTTTAGAAATAAACCAAAAAATATTGGTCCTAAGTTTTTAAATATAAACTCAATAAATCTAGATGCTAAGGAACTTGAAAAGTTTATAAATGTATGCGATGCAGCGATAGGATTGCTTCAAAACAAAGATACTCCTGAAACAATGCAAAAGCATACCGAAACAATAGTTAAATTTACCCAAAGATATGGCACAATATATGATTTACTCGAATTTATGTGCTTTGAGCCACCTGCAAACTTTAAGCACTTGCAGGAATATATCGAAAAAAATAATTTATCAAAAAAGTTTGTTCCAGTTTCAGGAATAGAATGGTTTAATGAAAACTTATTTAATATAGAGAAATTTGGTACAATGCTAAATTTCAATAAGTATTTTGTACATAAAATAAAACAATGGGAGCGTTTTATAGATGCTATGTCAAGTGATAAAGATTCTTATATAGCAGAAACAAAACCTTCGTTACTTGAGAAAGCTGCTTCAAAAGTTACAGGCAAAAAATTTAGAATATTATCAAATGATGATGAAAAAACTGCATTTGAAATATTCTCTGCCAAAACACCAAAACAGCAAGATGCTCTTCAACAGTCTCTTGAAAAAAGTGATTTTAAAAAAGTTAATGACAGATTCTATGGATTTGGAAACTACGGTGCATACAGAGCTTACGAAGCAATTATGTACTATAGGCTAAAGTATGTATTGCTAATGCAGACAATGCAGTATATTCAGCGTAATCCTGTAGTTGATGATAAAAATAAAGAAAAGCCAGAAGATAAAAAGGATAGCAATCAAAATACAGAAAAATCTGAAGTTAAAGCTGAAGATCAAAATGCAGTTCTTGATCATAAAGTTGCAACTCCTAAGTTTTTAAAAGTTTACGCTAATATTGATAAATTTAAAGCTTTCATGAAGTATGATCTTGTTCCCGAAAACTCAACTTCTTTAATTACTATGAATATGTATAATTGCTTGTTATTTACAATGGGTGATTATGGTGCAGCAGCAAATAAAGCTGAGGGAATGCTTTTAAATTTAAATGATTTAAAAAATAAAGCGGTAAATCCGGAAAATCAGCAAGTAGATGCAAACCATCTTATAAGTAATTGTTTAACCTTTAGACTTCATGAGCATATTGCACAATTTAACAAGCTATACTTACGTAAAAAAGCCGCATACAAGCAAGAAGCTTTAGAAAAATTTATGCTAGCTCTGCAAAAAGAATTTAAGCAATCTAACGCAAATACAAGGCAATTCTATTTTCAAATGGACGAAGAATTTGCTGAGCAGTTTGAAGAGTTTTTTAAAATAGCTAACAAAGATAATATTGATGAGCATAAAATTGTTGAAGCTATTTTTAATTTTATATCTCAAAGTGGTGTGTATGTTGATAGAAGAAAATATCATAATATAGGTGTTATTGATTTTAGTCGTAATAGAAACGAAAGACTTAATGGATCGCCGCTGTTAAGTCAGGATTTAATAAATCGTTATCAGATTGAAATCGAAAGATTAAACAGGGAAATTGAATTAGAAAAGGCAAAAGCAGAAAGTATACGCGAAAGGATTGAAAGAGAGAAAGCAGAGTCTAATAGGGGTCCTAATAATAATATTGACCCTGTAGAAACAGTTTCTCGTGGTATAGAACCATTGCCTGAAAAAGATGAGGAAAAAGATGACGAAAAAGATCATAGACCAAAAAACAGAGCAAAGCAAAATGATAATTTGTCTTACGAGGATTTAAAAGCTTCTGAAAAAGCAAATTCATCCAAAAAGAACAAGCCTAAAAAAGTTGCAAAAGGTAAAATAGTGACTACCTCACAACTTAAAAATAAAAAGAAACATGAAAGATCTTCTCAGGTTAGAATGAAAGTGCATCGTAATGACTGGATGCCAGTTTCAGAGCAGTATAATTATAACGATCCTGAATTTCAGCTTCAAACTTCGGAGCAAATTGCTGAAATAATGGTAAGAAGGTGGGGTAATAGAAGACCTAACTGGGAGTTTAATCCTGAAAATCTTATCCAAATTGACAGTATATTTTGTCCTGAGCCAACTTATGTTTATGTTGATGAGTCAAGAATAAAATCAAACGACACTTTAACTGCTTTACACGGCGCAGTTGAGAAAGGTTTCTCAAAGCGTGAGTTTGGATCAAATGGAATTAAACTTCTTGATGAAGGTAAAAAAGCAAAAAGAAATCTTCAGGGACCTTACGTAAAAATTAAGGGTGATGCTAGACTTTATTCATCTGAACACTACGAATTTGTAGATATTAAAGGGCATACTGTTAGAGTATTTATTGCCGACAGATTAGAAAAGGGACTTGGACACACTAAACGCAGTATGTAGTTGAAGTAAAAGCCCTGGTTTGCATATTTTGCAGCTTAAATCATTAAGCTTAAAAGTGCAAATCAGGGCTTATTTATTTAAAATTTCATTTGTATATTTTGTGAACTTTTGCTAGCAAGTAAATCCTCATCTAAAAACCTATATGAGGGATCCTGGTAGTCTGAGTATGCTGTCTTAATTTCCTGGAAACATTTTTGGTGATCTTCAAATTTTTTCTCATAGTGATCCATTTTAAAGGTAGATCCAAGAAATGATTGTAAATAGCAATATGCGTAAGCTGTATAGTATGATAGCCCAGTAAGTTTATTGAGATTGGATGCAACTGTGCCTTTTACGGATTCTATTGCACTATTTATGGGTTCATTAATCCAGCTTTTGCCAATATCTATAACTTTGTCTTTATATTCTGTTGCCCAGTACATCTTAAATGTTAGAATAGTCCTGGATGATAAAAAGCCCGGAAGGCAATTTTTTTCAGCTACTGATAATACTATATTTGGTGATGTTTTATCAAATTGTTGCTCTAGTTTGTAATCTAAAACGAAGGTGTGCAAAGATGCCTCGGCAATCTTAATCTGAATAAAGTTATAAATTTGAGGAAAAAACTTGATTATTGTTTCCACTCTCACAGTATTATTTTTCCTGGTATATCGATCAAATTTTTCAGAGCCAAAATATATGTACGACATACAGCACATTGAAAGAAAATTTAAGTTCTGAAATGATACCGTAAGTTCTTCTCTATCTTTACGATCTTTTGCTTTTAAGGCTTGCTGATAGGAATATAAAGTAGCATTTACTAGCGTGTACAATGAACTTTGTGATTTGCCATTTTCATAAAGCCAGCTATTAATCTTGGATATGAACTTATTTTTTTTAGTAATCCCCATGTAGGTTTCAAGTAATATTTCAAATTGTCCGGATAACATGCTTTTTATGGGTACGTCTGGAGATTCTTTAAGATAATTATTTATATTATCTGGATTTTTATCAAAAGCGCTTTGAAGTTCATAGATAACTTCGCATATAAACTTATCTGCAGAAGGACTAAAGAAAGTTTTTAAAGTATTAGTAAAGCCAAATAAAGATAATATTTCAAGTGTGTTACTTACATTTTTAAAAAATTTACTGCTCTCAAATGTAGAAACTAATCGTGTCCATTTATAAGTAATAATATGTTGCTCTTTTGTCATAAAACCTAATCCAAAAAGTTATCTTAAAGTTGATGTAATCAATTTAATGTAACTTATAATAAAAAAATAGACTAAATAAAAAATTCTTTGCAGAATTAGTTAATATGGAAAAATTATTGAAAAGGCTATCTCATGAAAGATCTTCAAAATGCAATTCATTTATCAGATTATCAAAGTATTTTAATGTTATTAGAACATGGCGTTGATATCAATGGTGAGGATCCTATAACTAATTATAGACCGCTACATTATGCCATGTCTGTAAATAGTCTTGATATGATCAGGTTTTTGCATCGAAACGGCGCAGATTTAAATTTCACTGATAAAGACGGTCATAATCTTTTATTTTTTGCGGGTATGGATAAAAGTGGTGATATAGTAAAGTATTTACTGGAAAATGGGTTTAATCCTAATCTTGAAGATAAATCTGGCTTTACTCCCCTAACTGTATTGTTAAATGGATCAAAATTTGAACATGCGCAACTTTTATTACAACATAAAGCTAACCCAAATGTATTGGTGGAAGGAAGTAGTTTATTAGGATTTCTTGCAGAA
Source organism: Alphaproteobacteria bacterium 33-17 (assembly GCA_001897445.1). Classification (NCBI taxonomy): domain Bacteria; kingdom Pseudomonadati; phylum Pseudomonadota; class Alphaproteobacteria; species Alphaproteobacteria bacterium 33-17. The sequence continues at coordinate 58,289 of MKSX01000014.1, forward strand.
GTATCTGGTCATGAGCTTGATATTGCTTTGTGTCTTGCGTATGGAGCTAATCCAAATTTAATTGATAATGAAGGTAAAACTCCTCTGGAATACGCAATTCAGGGTAGGCAAACTGCAAACGCTGCTTTGTTAATTGTGCGTGGGGCGCAATTTGAGCCTCTTTCAGATTCAAAACGTCTTAAGCTAAAAGAGATGTTAGGGTCAGAAGATATAATATATGGTAGTATTGAGTATGCTTTACCTCATATTGAGGTTTTTAACAACAAAATGCTGGAAATTCTTGCTGAGTGCTTTGAAGAAACAACAATTTTGTTGGATTGGGAATGTCAGTCTAAGGCAACTAACAAACCTTTGTTTCTTACAGTATTTAATAACATTAATGATTTAATTAAAGATTATTCGCGTAATAAATGGCATAATCTGCACAGTAATTATTATAAAAATCTTTTTAAAACAGCTGTGTTAAATTCAGACATTGAAACCTTGCAGACTTTATTACCAAATGCTCATGAAATGTTTTTCGAAGACAATAAGTCTCTTTTACATGTAGCTGCTAAGTCTGGTAATGCCCATGTAGTTAGTTTGATACTTGAATATGATAATAATGTAAATTGTAAGGATATATTTGAAAGAACACCATTATTTGACGCTATAGAAAGCGGAAACTTAGACGTGGTAAGAGTATTGGTGAATATTGGCAGAGCATGTGTAAATGAAGTTGATAACCTGGGATTAATGCCACTGCATGTTGCCTCCAAAACAAATAATAGAAAAATATTAGAATTTTTGATCGAAAGTGGTGCTTATATTGACATATCTAGGAATATGTTGTCTCCGATAGCATATGCAGCTTCCATAGGTAATTTGGCTAACGTAGAAATGCTCTTAGAGCGCAAAGCTTATATTGATACCGACAGCACATTGTCTCCTCTATATCAAGCGGTTTTATATAACCACAATGATATAGTAAAATTATTATTGAAAAGAAAATGTAGTGCAAATATCACAAATGAAGAAGGAAATACTTTGCTTCATATTGCTGTATTAAATTCAAATATTGATATAGTTAGTGAATTAATAACAAGTGGTGCATATTTAAACACCAGAAATAACCTGGGGCAAACTCCTTTGCATCTTGCTTGTAATCAATCTCAAGCCCCAATAATTTTAAAGTTAATAAGTAACGGTGCGGATGCTGTTATTTCTGATAATTTTCGTAGATTGCCAATTCATTACGCTTGTGAAAATGGTGATATTAGTACTGTAAACATACTAATCAATAGTGGATCTTCCTTTCAGATTCTGGATATTCATAATCAAAGTCCGCTTAATATTGCAATAAGAGCAAATAATTTGTATTTATCTTCCCTGCTAATTGCATATGGAGCATATATCACTTCAGATCTGGAAGAATTAACTGATGAATACAATATTAAAAAAATACTTAAGTCAGATCATCCGCAGCATGAAGCTTATCTAATGATCAAATATTTTATAGCAAATTATAATGCAGATATTATTTACTATAACTACGATAGATATTTTGGTTATAATAAAAGTTATGTAAATGAAAAGAAACAAACAATTAGTAATGATTGGAGAGGAACAGAGTTAAGATCATCAAGTTTTGTAAATTCGGTTTTTTATACAGATGAAAATCTAAGAAAATGTTTTATTATAATTAATAAATATTCAGATGAAATTATGGATAACCTTGAAATTGCTTTCAGTAATATATGTTCTTCCAGAAGGACGCTATTAGAGTTATAAACCACCAATTCCAGAGTTACCTTTATCGTTACCTGAGTTATTTATGGTTCTTGAAACAAATGAGCCGCGGCTTCTAATTTCTGCACCTGTTATTCCTACTACTTCTATTCCTTTTTTGTTTAGCTTAGAAGTATTAAGAACTTTTAAAACATCAGGACTTAAGATGATATTCTGAATTTTAAGTGACTCTACAAAGTTATTGGCTGCTTTTACACTTGTAAACCTCATAGATCCGTTTAGGATTTTCTCCTCAAACTGCTTTGCAATTTCAGTTTTGGAAGTATGAGATGCTAAAACTTTGATATCTTTAGCTGATAGAGTAGGGTATTCAGCCTGGAGTTTATTTTTTAAATCTTTATATTCATCTGATTGTAATCTGTATTTAGTACCTTTAAAGGTTGATTTTTCACCAATTAAAACATTATTGAAAACATTTGTAGCAATTGTAGCTCGATCAAAATTAATACCATCTAGCTTCATATTTTGCATAGGCTGGCTTATCGACAGATCTGAAAAATCACAGTTTTTGAGCCTTTGTATTGTACTGATTCTGTGAGGTGAGGTTTTCATAAGTTTTCTTGCGTACTTTTTGAAAACGTCAGCTCCTTCTAATTTTGTTTTAGCACCCTCTGGTATATCTTTATTAAGATCTTCGAGTTTTTTATTCATCATGATTGAAAACGCGATTTTTGGTGTAAATATTTTAGCAAAGAAATCTATAATTTTTGCTATAAAATTCATAATCATTTTTGCGACTATTCTAGAAAAATGCTGGGTTCTTGAAATATGTAATACTGCGCTTAAAGCTTTTGCTTTGTCAATGTCGCTTACTTCAATTGATTTGCTGTATTTATCGTAAATACTTTGATAAACGCCTAATATTTTTCCTGCATTAGAAGGATTATCGAGTATTTTAAATACATCATAAGAGTTAATTCCTCTTTGATTTAAGTAATTAATATCAGACATAAAGCCTGACACTATGCTTCTGGCGTTTTTATTATTTACACAAAGTCTGATTAATTCTTGTGTTGGATTAAGTTTTTTAGTTTTTGTATCTTTATCAGTTTCATGATTTTGAGATAACTCTTTTAAGAAGTTTTCAGTAAGCTTTAAATACCAGTCTGGTTCGTTTACATTAAACTTATATTTTTCTGATATAGAGTTTATTGATTTAAGAATAGGTAGTATTAATGGCTTAATAAACGCAGTTTGTGGGTTTTCTTCAGATAAGTTATATCCTTTAACTTTGTAAGATATTCTAGGATCTGTAAGAACCATTCTTGTAGTAATAAATGATATGTTTTCAAGAATTCTATTTTGCTCTGGTGAGTTGTTTGTATTTTCAATAAGTGCGATTGCAACTTTTGTAAGTTTAGAAATGGTTGCTTGGTTGAGTTCATGTGCTATGTTATCTTTTGTGAACAGGCTGATTAAGTCTTCTACGTCTTGTTTGAGTTCACCTGTTGCTGTTGTATGAAGCTTAGTTACTATATCTTCCAAAAACGGCACTAAATGTTTTTCAGCTTGTTGAGGTGATATTATTGTCAGCATTTTAATCGGTAAATCCATCTCAGCTGCGCTTTTATAGTAATAACCCTGGTTATTCACAAATTCATGTCTTTTAGCTATCATTTTTTTGAGTGAATTTGAAAATGACTTAACTTCATCAGTTAGAGATTTAGAGTTTATGACCATTCTTGCAACTTGTTCTCCAACTTCAGCTAATTCTTTTCTGGAATCTGCTGGCACATGAATCTCAAGGTCGCCAAATATAGGTATGCTGAATAAGCTGTTGCTTGGTGCTGCTTGCTCATTTGTAAGGTTTTCAGCGTTTGTATTAAACATGTTAGGTAAATTTGAACCTGATAAAATATCTTCATTAATTTCTGGTGTTGTTTTAACTTTAAACATTTTGCTAAGAAGTTTGATAGCATTTACTTTATAAACTTCTGCACTTGCATTATCATTAGATAAAAATTTCTGTGCAATTGATATCATACGCTCTGCTGTTACTTCCGCATCTACATAGGTAATAATTTTATTTGGATCGTTAGTTTGCATTGATTTAATTTGTTTAGTAACCAAAAACTTAAATAAATTATTATATTCAGCATTATTTGCGATATCTGCTGCGCCATTGTGTCTTAAAGTTTCAAATAAGTTGAAAATACCATCTGCTAATCTTTCGTTGTCGCCTGATAAAATATTTTGTAAGGAGCTATCAATTTGCTTAGCAACTGTCGGAGTCAGTACAAATCTGGTTGCGCAGTCTGCGATAACTTTCCCAAATGTCGAATAAATAGCAGTATGCTGAGGATCATCTTTGGGTATACTAAACAGGTTCATGTTAGAAAGTTGGAAACCAACAACCTGACCAATGAAATCAGATGATTGAAGTAGAACAGCATTATTATCATTTGAGTTAATCAAGGTTACAAGATTAGATACAGAGCTTGCAAATTCCTTAGTTTTATTTGAGCGAAGTATTCCAGGAACTTTATTTACCTGCTCTAAAATTTGTTTAATATTTTCTTCACTTGCAACTTTACTGGTTACAGCATTTTTAATAATTTTACTAATGTTTTGCTCAACATTCTCATCCGATACTTTAAATAAGGAAATTTCATTACTAAATTGCTTTTTAAAGATTTCAGCTGCTGCCTCTACTATTTGTTTTGTAATATTTTTATCTGATGCAGCTAATTCTATTCCAGAGGCTGCAATAACTGCTAAATGATTATCAAGCGTTTTTTGCTTTATTTTTAATTTTAGACCCAGAGTTTCTACATTTGCTATAGGTTTTGGTTTATCTGCATTTGTAACTACTACATCAAGTTTTACTTCTTTTTTCTCAAATGTTCGCGCTTCTAGAACTTTTTCTACTGGTTGTTCTGCTTTTGTTTCTTGTGGTCTTAGAGAGTCAACTTTTTGCCAAAATACTTTATCATCAAATAAAGAGGTTTCAATATTGGCAGTATTAGATTCGGCTATTCTAGGATTTGCCGAAACTTTAAAAAGCTTAGCGACATTTTTAATTAGCTTTTGTCTTGTTCCAGGAAGTTTGCCATCTTTTACATTTGAGAACATTGAGTACATAATATTATATATGCGCTCGGAAATTTTTTGTGCATCAATTGCTGTTTTAGCAAAGCCTTCGGTTTTTTGCTGATCTTCTATAACCTTTGTAATTAAATCTTTTATGAAATCCTTGTTGTCTGCAATAACTTTCTGTCCGCCAGCTTTACTAAAGGTTTCAAATAAATTAACAAGTGACTCCTGAAACTTCTCAGAATTACCTGACATTGCTTTTTCTACAACATCTATTAGTTCTTTCTTGTCATTAATATTACTTATTATCCCCAAGCCTGCGTCAGCTATAAGCTTAGCTACACCACTATTTCTTTTAAAATATTCAGGGTTAAGTGATGATTTTCCATTTTCATTAATGTATTTTGAGACATTAGAACTGCCTAAATTTCTTTTAACACATTCTATTTGAATCATCTGTTCAATAAGTTCTGGATTTTTTGCAACAATCTCTTTTAATTCAGGGTTATTGTATGCAAAACTTATAAACTCGCTAAAACTATCACCTATAGATTTTGTTTCGTTTTTTTCTAGGGAAGTTAAAAGATGATTTATAGCTTTAAGCAGAGGAAGCGGGTTTGTTTTTTTCTGAAGATTATCGCTAAAAGCTTCATCGATTACTTTTGATATGTTTTTAGTTAGTTCTTCTTTAAAAATTGGGTTAAGATTATTTATCTCTGCAATTTCAGTTTCGTAATATTTGGTAATTCCTGTGACAGCAGCACGTTTTAAAGGCTCTTTGTTTAAAGAAATTAATGTTTTTGCAGGTTCACCCATTTCAGATAAAATTTCAAATGATACAGGGTTATCAATCATAAGCAGGAAAAGACCGCCTAAGTAGTCTTTTTTATAAGCATCATATATATTTTTAACATTATTAATCGTAGCTTTTGCGGCTGAGATAGATGATAATGATTTAAATGCGACTGCAATGCCAGTACTTACTGTTTGCATTACGCCATCTATTTTAACTTCCTGAAATTGGTTTTGCGCTATTGTTTGGCATAAAGACCCAACAAAAGAGGCAGCTTTTTCGTTATTATGAAACATTGCATAAGCATCTTTGTGCGCGTCAAATCTGTTGATTCCCAGTTCTGCAAATTGACGTTGAAATGAATCGCTTAATGTAATAGGTAGATTAGGGTGCTGAAAACTTCCTGCATTGTCATTAAGGTAATTCTTAAGAAGTGACTTTGCAAATGGCATTTTTTTTGTTAAAAATTCTATAGTTTCTGGATTGGCTACCAGTCTTTGACTGCCATTAACTTTTGTTGATATATATAAATGTTGTCTGAGTTCTGGGTCATTTAGTGCTTTTTGTAAATCTTTACTCCAGCTGCGTATTATTTGCATGCCAAGTTCTCTGGATAAAATCTGATTAGGAACATTTTTAATTTGCATACTGTTAAATGCAAATCTTAGCTGGGCTTGCTTGTCAAGTTCGACATTTGGTTTTTTAGATGCATTTGTTACTGCTCTGTTAATGTCTGATATATCTCTTTTGATTACATCTTTTTTAGCTGCATCTAGCATTCTATCAAGAATTGGGTAGCCAGATATATCTAAGTCTTGTAATTTCTCACGGTTTCCAAGGGTTTTATATAAATTAGTTGCAGGTAACTCATTTAGAATTTCTTTAGCGCTAAAAACTTCGCCACGTAATTCCTGAGTTCTGTTATTTATTAATGATTCAATTGCGCCGCTATCTGGTGTTTTGTATAAAAATGATACAAAATAACCAGCTCTGCTTCTTGATCCTTCATATTTATCGCGCCCTTTTTTAGTAAGCTCGTATTTTTCAGCTATGGTATTCCCATTTGGATTTTTTAATGTTATAAAGCCTTCTTCAATCAAAGATGAAACTGATTTCTTGCTTTTATATAAATTATCTATTTCAGTATCAATTTTTTTAAGCATTGAGTCTATTTTGCCTTCGGCTATATCTTCAAGGCGACTATCAATTACGTCTTGAATAACATAGTCTTCATTCAAATATATTTTGGAATCTTCTATAATGTTGGCTAATTTTTCGCGAAATGCCTGTTTTTCTTCGTTTGAAAGCTTAAAGTTTATATTTTCTGTGGTTATAGTGCCTAAGATTGTATCTATAAAATCTTTCTTCTTAATGAGCAACTTAGCCGCATTTAGGATAGCAGGACTATCCAAAAATAGTCTTTTTAGCTCCTGTTGATGTTGAGAGTCTTTACTCATTTTCTTAACCTTGACAACCGATTGGTTACATAATTGTTAATATATTAATTTAATTATAACAAAATTTATAGTTGTTACCAAACTGAAATTTATTGCCTTATTCGATTAAAAGTTTAGTTTTGTAAGTAAGTATATGAATTATATGAAAATCTTCATTTTTATTTAACTTGGCATAAAAGTTGCATGAAGGTTTAAGGAGAGGGATTTATGAGAAAAACACTATTTATTTTAGTTCTTTTATTTAGCAATCTTGCAAAAGCAGGAGAGGCGAGAATTAAAGATATAGTAAGTTTTGAAGGTATTAGAGAAAACATTCTTGTAGGTTATGGTTTAGTAGTTGGTTTGAATGGTACGGGCGATAATTTAAATAACTCGGCGTTTACTCAAAAGGGTTTAGTGGACTTTCTAGAAAGATTAGGGGTAAACACAAGGGGCGCCAACCTGAAGACCAAAAATATAGCAGCTGTTACAGTAAGCGCAACGCTTCCGCCATTTGCAAGACAGGGTAGTAAAATTGACGTTCAGGTGAGTACTTTGGGTGATGCAAAAAGCCTACAGGACGGTACCTTACTTGCAACGCCGCTTTTAGGTGCTGACGGTCAGGTGTATGCGGTTGCACAGGGGCAGATTTCAATTGGCGGAATTCAAGGTACAAATGCGGATGGTACTAAATTCGCAAGAGTTGTTGTAACAAATGCAACAATAGTTAATGGCGCTATTATTGAGAAAGAAATACCATTTAAAATGGATAGTTTAGATAGAATTAAACTGGCGTTACAAAACCCCGATATTACTACGGCTAACCAAATAGCCGGTACTATTAATGTTGCAATGCGTCAGGATATCGCAAGGGCATCTGATCCGGGAACAGTAGAGTTATTTGTGCCAATTAAATATAAGCCAAACCTAATGCAGTTTCTATCAGATATAGAGCAGTTGGTTGTAGAAACAGATCAGGCCGCTAAAATTATAATAGATGAGGCGTCTGGTACTGTTGTTATGGGGGATAATGTTACAATTAGCCCTGTGGCTATTGCGCAAGGTAATTTGTCAGTCGTTATTAGAAGTCAGAAAGATGTTTATCTTCATGATTATCAACAAGATGAAGAGTTGCTCAATAAAAAAGATAATAGTGCGTTTAAGCCAAAAGAGGAAAAGGGCAATCAAATGATTGTATTGCCAAAAGGTACTACTATTGGCGAGCTTGTTGATGCGCTTAATGCGCTTGGAACAGGTCCTAGAGATTTAATTACAATTTTAAATACAATCAAGTCTGCAGGCGCTCTGCAAGCTTCAATCGAGCTGAGGTAACATATGATAGATGGTGTAAATCAAATTGTGAACATAAAAATGGATGATAGAAAATTATCCAAAGTTAATGATAAGTTGCAAGATACAGCGGAAGATTTTGCTCAGGTTATGATTAAGCAAATGCTCGATATAGCACTAAAGCAAGATGAAACAAACGAGCTTTTTTCCACGGGATATGGCGGAAAGGTTTATCATGACATGATGGTTGATGAATATTCAAAATTATTGGCAGAGCCAGGTAATTTTGGGCTTACAGAAATGATTCATGCCGAATTAGTTAAATTACAGGAGGTAAAGCGTGATTAATAATGCAGCTATAAATACTGGTAATGAAGAAGAGCAGTCGGGAATTGAAAACCTGAATAATATAGACAAGGTTATATTGCTTCTTGGAAAATTAAATGATTTGGTAAGATGTGAAAATACATTTCTAGATTTGATGCAGCTTGAAGAAGTTGAGAAGCTACAGCCTGAGAAAATTAAGCTTGGTAAATGGTTTCAGATTTTTGAGTCATATTTAAAAATCAATACAATATGGTTTAGTGAGCAGCCAGAAGATAAAAAGAAAAAATTACGTAAACTATATAAAGAATTTGATGCTGTAATTACTGAAAATCATAAAAAGCTTGAGAAGGCTATAGCTGTTAATGAATATATCGTTAAGCTGGTAGCCAGAGAAGTCAAGGTACTTCAGCAGAATGTAAGATACAATAGAGTAGGAAATGAAAAGATTGGTACAATTCTTGCATCTAATGATAATAGTGGTCTGGCAATTACATTAAATCACTCGGTTTAATGTTTTATTAGGAGGAGATTATGGGTTTAGGTTTAGCAGAGAACGCAGCTCTAACCAGTATGAAGGTGCATAAGAAGGCATTTGATACTGTGTCGGTTAACGTTGCCAATGCAAATAACGAAGATTACAGCGTTAAACAACTAAATTTTAAATCCAATATAGTTGATAACATTGGTGTTGGTGTTGAATTAGGACCTATAGTCAGAAAATTAGATGAATTTATTCAGGCAGAACTACGCGTTAATTATTCATCGTCAGGTAGTAAGGCTGCGGTTGATAATTATAATGAACAAGTGCAAATTTTGCTTGGTAGACCTGGACTTCCTGGGACAATAAGTGAAGCAATCGACGAATTTTTTAATACTGTTAAGATATCAACAACTACTCCAGAAATCAGACTTCAAGTTGTACAAAAAGCTGAGGCTTTAGCGCAAAAAATATCAGATGTTGCATATGGTCTGCAAAAGCTTCGTTATGATGCTGACAGAGACCTAGCGGAAAGTATAGATTTTGTTAACCAAAATATTACGCAGCTTGCTTCGATACAGCAGTCAATTTCAATTATTTCAGGATCTGCGGCTGACATTACAAGTTTATTAGATCAAAGAGATGCAACGCTTAATAACATCGCTGATTTAATAGATATTAAGGTTTATACAAATGAGAATGGTCAAAACTTTATTAGTGCTTCTGGTGGTGTTCCATTATTTGATACATTGCAATACAGAATTGATTATACCCAGGTATCTGAGGTAAGTGTTTTCCTTGAAAATCTTGCTTTAAATGATATTAACGTGGTTCCAATGGATGCACCTGAGGGTAGTAACAATGCTGCTATGACTCTGGTAAAGGGTGGCAAACAGGGTGAAGTGGTCAGTAAAATTAAAGATGGTAAAATTGCGGGTCTCTTAAGACTAAGAGACGTTGATTTTCCAAAAATGATCGATCAGCTTGATAATTTTGCGATAATGCTTAGGGATAAGATTAATGCCATTCATAATGATGGCAGTGGTATGCCCCCAGCAAATAAATTAACTGGTACTACATCTATAACAAGTAATGAATATAGGCAATTTTTTGGTCAGGCAAGAATTGGTCTTACTGATAATAATGGAAGACCTTTAACCAGATCTGACGGTTCAGCACTTAATGCGCTTACACTTGACCTGACCAAACTTGATTCTGGTATAGGTTCAGGAAGCCTGCAGATGCAAACGATAGTAGATGAAATTAATCAGTATTTTTATTATGATCCGTTATTATCTACTGTAAGCTTAGGAAACTTAGAGGATATTAGAATTGCTTCCCGCACTACAAACATGGTGGCAAATGGTATATTCGATTTTGACTTTGAAGTTGTAAATAATTCAACTGTTTCATCTATCTTTGAAGTTACTACAATAGATGTCTATGACAATACAGCTACTTTAGTTCCTGGTGCTGTTACAACGACATTGCCAATGAGTATGACCGTTGAGAATGGCGATAGAATAAGAACTAACGGAATATCTGCCAATTTTGGTGCTGGTGCTGGTGGTCCTTATACACTTACAGCAACTTTCAAAGTAACTGATATTGACGGAAATGTATCCACAGGTATAGCAAACTTTACAATTGATGACACACCAACAGGTGGACCTAATATAATGAATGACAGATACGTGGCAACATCTGTTGCTGGTAGTGAAATAACATTAAATCCTCCATCGAGTACAGTTAACTATGCGCTTGCAGAAATTGTTGATGAAGATGGTTTAGCGGTTCCAACAGGTAGCCCGGGCTTTTTAAGAATTAAAGGTCTAAGGCCAACAACAGGTATATCAATTGCAGAGCTTGATAGTCAGGAGTTTGGGTTTACATACAGTAACGGTTTAAAAGTTCCTGCAACTAACAGACGTTTCTCTCACTTTTTTGGCTTGAATAATCTGTTTGTGGATGACGGTACAAATAAAAGCGTCGCTGCAAGATTTGAAGTCGAAGAAAGAATTTCAACCAACCCTAACTTATTTAGTATAGGAAGACTAGCGAGATCAGCAAGTTACGTGACAAGTAAAATTGTCGGTGATGAAACATCCATATCAAATCTTGTATTTAATGCAAATCCGCTAGCAGGCTCAACCCTAACAATGAATGGTCAGACATTTACTTTTGTTGCTGCTGCAACCTTGCCCAACCACATACAGCTTGGAGCTTCACTTGCTGCTACAATGGGTAATATAACTGCTGCACTTAGTGGCGCAAACGCATTTACAAGTGGTACGGTCGATAAATCAACCTACGCCGATAACGGCTTTGATACACTTACAATAACTCACAGATCACCAGGAACAAGTGGTAACTATTTTACTTTCTCTCACAGTTTAATAGGTGGTGCGCAGGTTAGTATAAATAGCGGTGCGTTCCTTGCGACAAATAATGGCAATCTTATTGGCGGTACAGATAAGGGTATTAATTATACTGTAAATCCTAATAGTTATGAAATTAGTACTGGTTCATCGCAGGTAGCGCTTGATATTATTGGGGCAAGTATTGCGACTTATACTTTTGAAGCAGCGGGATCTTTACCAATTTTATCGACAACACTTGCAGGTTATGCTGGTGCGATAATAAGCTTTGCTGCGGTTGCGGCTAAAGATGCCAGGGAAACTTATGAAAAACAACAGGTTTTAACCGATGCATTTGATCAAAAACTTAGAGAAGGAAGTGGTGTAAATATAGATGAAGAAATGGCAAGAACGGTGGCATATCAAAATACTTATGTTGCTTCAGCTACGATATTTAGTACTACGAAACGTTTATTTGATGTCTTGTTAGATTCAATGAGATCATAGGGGGTTAAGTTATGGTAGATTCCATTAGTAATTTAGCATTACAAAAATCACTAATAAAAGATATTAATGACACTAAAAAAAGTGTTGCGACTCTGCAAAAACAAATTTCAAGCGGCAGAGCCGTAGACACATATTTGGATCTTACAGAAACAGGAAGAGTAGAAGGGGTAATTAACCTTGAAAGTAAAATAAACGATCTTGATTCTTATATAACCAACAATAACATCGTAACTGGCAGGCTCAGAGCTACCGATATTGCTATGAGTTCAATTATCGATAATCTTATGGATTACAGGGCAGTAATGGTTAAAAGAAGAAGTGCCGTGGGTAATCAGGATGAAATGAAAATTACGGTCAGAGAAGTAGGTAAATCGCTTTTAGGTATCATAAGAGACAATTTAAATACACGGTATGAAGGACAGTTTTTGTTTTCAGGTGCAAGGATAGATCAGGAAGCTGTAGGTGATATTGTAAATAACACAAACTATCTTCATAATGAGGTTACGGCAAACTATTATTTAGGTGATGCTGTAACCAGAACGGTAAGGGCAAGTGATTCACTTGTTGTATCTTATGGTATTAAAGCAGATGATCTTGGATTTCAAAAAGCAATTGCAGCTATTCATATTGTAATGGCAGCTGAAACAGAAGAGCAGGTTGAAGAAGCTTTTGATATGATGTCTGAAGCAATTTCTGCGGTAATTAATATTAGAAACAATGTTGGTAACGCGATGACTCAGGTTACACAAACTATGGATATTCAGGAAACAGTTCAAACTTATTTTACAACAACTTTATCAGATCTTACTGCTACTAAAATTGAAGAGGCATCTATTAAACTATCAAATGATATGGCGGTTTTAATGGGTGCATTCCAAAGTTTTTCAATGGTATCTAAACTTAACCTAACAGATTACTTAAGATAGGAGGAAAAAATGGCTTTAGAAAAAATTCTTAATGAGGAAATTGCAACATCGGAGATTATTATGACAAGATTTGGCAAAATTCATATCAACAAAGAAAAAGCACTCAATTTTCCTGAGGGGATTTTAGGGATAGAAGGAATACATAAATACTGCCTGGCTGATTATCCTGAAAACAAACTACCTTTATTTAAAGTACTTCAAGCTGTAGATAATTTAAATGTTGCATTTTTAGTATTACCAGTAACGAATGTAGCCGAAACATATAAAAAAGAACATTTAGATGAGTGTTTCTCAGATTTGCAAATAAGAGATGATAATGCGGTTGTAGTGCTAATAGCTTCAATTCATAAAGGTTTAGCTAACGAAAAGTCTAAGCTTACAGTAAATGTCAGAGCGCCAATAATTATTGATACCGCTAACATGATAGCATATCAATATGTATTTAAATATGACAATTATAGCATTCAAAATGAACTAAATTAGAGTAAAAAATGGCAGTTAGGGATGTAGAAGAATACAGCATTATTCAGGATGCCTTTTTAGACAAGTTTAAGTGCCTTGGGGATAAATGCCCAGATACCTGCTGTAAAGGCTGGGATATGCAGCTTGATAGAATTACTAAAACTATTTATGAAAACTCTCATAAAGAGCTTGAAGTTGCTATAGCTTCAACTGAGCTTAACTATGTTTTAAAACGAGATGAAGAAGATAACTGCATGATGCTTACTAATGGTCTTTGTAAAATTCATAAAAACTATGGCCCTTCATTGCTAGCTGATGCATGCTATTTTTTTCCGCGTATAATGTATAAAATGGGCGATGAATATTTTGCCTCAGCAGGTTTCTCATGTCCTGAGACAGCAAGGCTGATACTTTTTATGGATGACCCGTTTCCTAAAGTTGTTACGGCTTATAAAAGAATTCCTTATGTACTTAAGGATTATTCAAGAGAATCTATAACAATTGAATATATAAGAAAAATTCATGATTATTTTATATCCCAGATCACAAATTTGGAAGTTAGTAAAAGCTTATTAAAGATGCTTATGATGGCAAGATCTTTGTCTCATCTTCCAAAAAACAAGTGGTATTCATCTCTTGAGCATATTGATAAAGTGGCTTTAAATTTATTGCCAGAGCGTAAAAATGATAAAAATGATATTTTTTATTTGGTTCAGACATTTGTTATTACGGTTAAGTCATGTCGGAAAAAAGTAAACCATAGGCTTGCAAAAGTAATGGAATCTTTTGAGAAAAAATTTGGTTGTAAAATTGACTGGGAATCTACAGATATTATTGTAAATGATGAAAAGGCAGACGTTTACGAAATTTATTCACAAATGGAAACTGTGAAAAACCCATATAAATCAGAGTTTATTAACCATATTATGTCCAGATGGATTCTAGCTGAAATGAAAAGCTTTTTATATCCGTTTTCTGGTACTGGTAAGGCAATTTTACAAAAAACTCAAATTTTACTCGTTAAGTATTGCCTGAATAAAATGCTTTTAAATGTTTATCTTGAAAACTCATCTGATTTGGAAGAAGACACTATTACAGTAGTGCAGTCTATCTCTAAGTTTATGGATCATTTAGCAGACGATGTTTTAATAATGAAATTAATAGATAGTTATAATTGGAATGAGGACAGCCGAATTTACGGTCTTGTAAGTGATATATGTTGCAAAATGCAAATAGCGTAAACCAGTTAGTAGATAATACTAAATCAAATATCCATATTTATATGGAAAAAGGTGACTATCAAGCTGCTGAGAATTTAGTAATGGAACTACTTAGCTTTAATCCTTTTGACCATGAAATGCTTTATATTTTATCTGTCATTAAGTTTCAAAGAAATGAGCTGGTTGCAGCACAAATGCTTATTGAGAAGGCCATAAAGGAAGATTTGCAGAACTCTAAATACTGGTGCAATTTAGGAATATATCTTCAGGAAATGAAGCAATATGCTCATGCTGAAATAGCTTATAAAAAAGCCATTGAATATGATACTTACAATGTAAGAGCTTTAAATAGTCTTGGTTCTTTATATTTTAATATGCAAAAATATAAAGAGGCTGAAAATTTCTTTGGGAATGCAGCAAAAATAGATGTAAATAATACTGTTGCCGATTATTTTATGAAGCTTTTAAAAGGTGAGCAGGTTGATATCGCCCCAAAAGAATATATTGAAAGACTTTTCGATTCTTACTCAGCAACATTTGATAAGCACTTAACAGATGTTCTGGAATACAAAACACCTGATAGTATAGCTGATATTTTCAATACCTTAAATTTTCCCAAAAATCTTTTAGAAATAAAGGTACTGGATTTAGGTTGTGGCACAGGAATGGTAGCAGAAAAGATTGTCAATAAAATCGCTAACAATCAATTGCCAATTCAGTTTTATGGTATTGATTTATCAGAAAGAATGCTTGAGATAGCTAAAAGTCGTAAAATATATTCAAAATTAAGGCTTAGCTCAATTGAAGATTTTTTCAAAACCAATAAAAAACAATTTAACTGTGTTATAGCAGCAGATGTATTTGTGTATATTGGTGATTTAGAGGATATTTTTAAATCAACACACAATGTACTAAAAGATTCAGGTTCTTTTATATTTTCAATTGAAAGACTAGACAATGAAAGTAATTTTAAGCTTATTAAAGAAAGTGCCAGGTATAGTCATTCTGAGCAATATATTAGACTTTTAGCAAATAATTTTGGTTTTAAAATTGATAGTATTATACATACTAATCTTCGTAAAGAAAAAGGCGAAATTATTCCAGGTTTATTGGTTCACTTGGTAAAATAATCTTGTGTTAAATAAGTGTAAATTATAAGTAAATATTTTGGTTGCCTAGCTAACTGCAAAAAGATTTTCTAAAATTTTCTATTGCCAAACATTTTTATAGTATTAATATCAACTTAGAAGATCTTGCGGAATCTGCTTTGATAAATAGATTATAGCAAGAATAAATGGGAGATTATTCCTAGAATTTTTTTAGCTACTTTGATAAAACAGTTAAAATGGCTTAAAAAATACTAAAATTGCCCTCCATTTAGGATAGACTCACAGAGTCATGATATAAATCTATTGCAATAAGCTTTCGTAGGAAGTCTTTAAGATAATTTTATTAAAGGTATTATTATGAAACTTACTACAACTACAATTGCATTGCTTATTTCAACAATTAGTTATTCAGCATTAACACAGGCAAGCTGGTTTTCAAAAGATAAAAAAGACGAAAAAGGTATTATCGAAAAAACAGAAGATAAAGCTGTAGAATTAGGTCATAAAACTAAAGAAAAAGCAAAAGAAGCTGGTCATGCTACTAAAGAGAAAGCTATTGAAGTTAAGGATGCTACTAAAGAAAAGTTAGAAGAGTGGGGCGATAAAGCATCAGAAATGGGTCATAAAGCTAAAGACAAAACAATAGAAGTTGGTCATGACGTTAAAGAAAAAGCTGTAGAAGCAGGTCATGCTACCAAAGAAAAGGCTATTGAAGTTAAAGATGCAACCAAAGAAAAGTTAGAAGAGTGGGGCGATAAAGCATCAGAAATGGGTCATAAAGCCAAAGATAAAACAATGGAAGTTGGTCATGATATAAAAGAAAAATCAGTTGATGCTGCTGCAAAAATGAAAGGTTTAACAGCAGAAGATATCGTTGAAGGTAGTGTTGAAAAATTACGTTCTGGTGCCAGATGGACAGTAGATTCAATTGAGCGTGCAGGTGAGCATGCTAATATTGTTTTAGTGAGTGCGGCAGATTCTGCAAAAGTGAGTCTTAGAGTTGCAAGCCATAAAATGGAATACTTACTTAAATCATCGGGGAAGAACGCTCGTGTAATTTCTACAGATGGTGGTGATATCCTTGAGATTGGTGATGAAGCAGTTGCATTCATTCCTAATGAAAATGGCAGAAGCATTTTAAAATCTGATAAATTAAAATAAGTCTTACTTAAGAGGTTTGTCATGAAAAATGTACTTTCGGCTTCCCTTGCCATTTTGCTTGCAAATACTGCTAATGCAGGAAGTACCTGTAATGCAGAGTTTGTAGCGAATAGTAATATAATGCAAGAAGCTTCTAATACGGCAATTAAGCTTAAGGCTTTTCTGGATCAAAATCAGGAAGACGATGTATTTTTTATTGCAAGAGTTGGTATCAATGCCATGAAACATGGTGTTAAATACACTCATTCAGCTTTTGTCGTTAGAAACGGTGATAGTTATGACGTTATTCATTTATTAAACGAGTGTGATACTGGAGATTCCAGTATCTACTCTCAGGGACTGATGAATTTTTATTTAGACAGCCTGCATAATATGAATACAGTAGTTATTGCTCCAACAGCTGATTTGCAAGTAAGACTTAAGCAAATTTTAACAACAAAGGAAGCTTTAAAATTACATAATCCTCATTATAGTATGATTGCGTATCCATATGCTACTCAATATCAAAATAGTAATCAATGGGTTTTAGAGACTACTGTAATGGCTCTTAATGCCAATGTTACTAATAGGTATGAGGCGCAGCAAATGCTTAAAAGCATGGGTTATATTCCGCAGCGAGTTAAAATTCGCGCTTCAGAAAAGGTTGGGGCTATGTTTAAAGCACATATAGTTTTTTCTGACCACCCTAATGAAGAGAAAAAGAAAAATGAGTACTCTGTAGCCACAGGAGATTCGCTTGTAACGTTTTTAAGAAAGTTAGGTAAAGTAGAAAAAGTTTATGAGTTTTAATATCTAATGCATTTATATACTTAAATAAATTCCTGGTTTATTTAAGTATATAAACCATAAAAAACGTATTAAAAGTCAATATTATACGTTGATTTTGTCAGGGGTAACGTAGCTGATTGATCAGCACTTTGTCCAAATGATAAATCTCTATAAGAGACCTGATATAAATTTTGTAGATTTTTATTGTTTAAAAAATCGATAATTTTATAGTTTTTAGAATATTGCGCTATATCAAATGCTGTTTGGTTGTGAATATTTAACTTATCAAGCATTTCATCTAACATATTTAAATTTTTAAAATATGTAGCCAGTTCTATAAAGGTTTTGGCATTATTTGCATAAGCAGCTAAATGCAGAACTGTATTGTTTTGATTATCAAGCAATGTAGGCTTAGATAAGGTAAATAATTCATATAAAATAGTTGAATCGGGCTGTTCCTGTTGCGCCAAAATCATAAAGGGTGTTAATCCCTGATCATTGGTTGATTTAAATTTAACTTTAGATTTGATATCAGGATGCAATATTTCTGCAAAAATTTTAAAAGAATAATTATAACTAGCAAGTAAATGAAGAGGGGTTTCACCATTGCTATTTTTCATATTTAATAATGAAATTATTTGAGCTGCTTTTAGAGTAATTAATGCTTTAAAGGGTATCTGAAATTTATCATCACCCTCAAAATGTTTTATAAGTATATGTAATATATTGTCACCGTTTGGTGCTTTAAACAAAAGGCATTTGTTGTTATTAAGCAGATCTTGTAGAACGCTAATATTCATGTAATCAGGTTTTTTAAGTAGCTCAATTAATGGCGTAGTATATATTGGCTCGGAATATGAACCAGAATTTATAAAAATACTTGGGCATGCCTTATGGGTAAGGTAAAGCTTGATATTTTGTAACTCACTTTTTTGTACAGCTTTAATCAATTCGTCATTGAATGTAAAAATATTCCCTAACGTTATTAAGCTCTTAGAGGTAGGTTCTATATTTGTATTAAACAGACACCCACTTCCATTACGCAATATGTTTTTTACACCTTCAAGAATATTTTGAGCAGAATGAATATAGCAAAATAAACCTATACATTCGTTAAGTACTAACATTGATAGACAATTTATATTATCATCCATGCACGCAGATGATAGTAAAAACTCCAGATATTTAGGATTCGTTGATCCTAAAACTTCATTGGCTATTGCACTTAATATATAAGGATTATTTTGTAACCTCTCATATGTAAAATAGTTGAAAAGCTTTTTATTTTCAAATAGAAGCTGGATTGTATTCAAACTTTTTTCCTGCGTTGAACCCCTTACTATAATTGTTTGCAATGAAGGTTTGAATCTTAAAAGTTCAAGAAATATAGCTTCGTTATCCCCTTCGTTTTCTAGCCTTTCTGCGCATTCAAGAAGTGGTGTGTTCTGCCATTCAGCAAAGTCTTCTTGTGCAGTAAAACTTGAGCCGTCTATAAACTGATAGCTTTTATGTTTATCTAGTAATGAAAGAGAATAGGAAAATGCTAATGGGAAATTTCTTGCTAAAAAAGTAAGTAAATTATCACCATAACTGTCTACTTTGCCGTAAATTTCATTAAGTGTCATAGTTGGCTTATGGGTTGCCAAATATAGTGCAATAACATTAAAAGCATAATGGTTTATAGCAATTTCGCTATGCATTTGCATGTAGCTTTGCCTTTGCTGCTCGTTGAATACACTTGAATTTGTAAAGTTTTTAAAATTGAATAATCTACCTATGCCTAAAACATTTGATATATTTGAAAGCATGCTATTGTAATCAACAAATATAGTGGCGTTATTTAATGAAGTAATATTGTATTGATGTAATTTAGATTTAAAAAATGCAAATGCAATATTCTGGTTAAATTTTATTTCAAATTGAACATCTCTGTTAATTAAGCTTGCGCCTAAAGATTCAACTTTTCTTGCGATTTCCTCTGGTCTAAATTTCCACACAGGTAGGAGTTTATTGTTGGTAAAATATGAAAACTCTAATCCAAAAAGCTTTGCCCATGATTCAATTAATTCATTACTGTTGTTAAATTGTCTTGCGCTGTCTCTCATTGTGGTTGTGTTATCAGTCGAACTTAACATATTTTAAAACTCCTAACCCTTTACTTTAGATTATAGCCCCAAAGCATCCATATATGTTTCAAGTAACATTTTTTCTTCTTCGATTTTATGACGGTCTTTCTTCAGCATTTGAATAATTTTTTTAAGAGTTTTAATATCGTAGCCATTGCCTTTTGCTTCTGCATATAATTCTTTTAAGTCTTCGGCAATATTACTTTTTTCTTCTTCTAAGCGCTGAATTCTTGCTACGTATTGTTTTAATTGTTCTGCTGATACGGTGTATGTGTCTAATACTTCTGTCATATGATTCCTTATTTTATACTAAAAAATGATGTTATCGGCGCATGATCCGAGGGTTTTTCCTTAGAGCGCTCGTCTTTGTGAATAATTACTTGTTTAAGACAATTAGTCAACCCACAAGATGTAAGTATATGATCAATCCTCATGCCGTTGTTATTTTGCCACGCTCCAGCTCTGTAGTCCCACCATGTAAATTCTTCTCCATAAGGATTTATAGATCGGTAATTATCAGCCAAATTATGAGAAAGAAGACTAAAATACTTGTTTTTTTCGACTTTAGTAAAACATGTGGTGTTACTTAATATTTTCGGATTATGTACATCTATATCAGTTGGAGCAACATTAAAATCTCCCCCTAATATAAAATCTTCATCCCATTGTCTGATTTGAGCTAGATAATTATAATAGCTGTCTAAAAATGCAAGTTTATAAGCAAATTTGTCGCTTCCTACTTCACCTCCATTCGGAACATAAATACTTGCGCATCTTATAACCTTAGAATGATAATTGATCACAGCTTCAATATATCTGGCTTGCAATGGATCTGGGTTATCTTCAAATTCATAAATTACTTCATCAATTTTATGTTTTGATAAAATGGCTACCCCATTATAAGACTTCTGACCTTTAGTAACTATTTGATAGCCGAGATGATCAAGCTCAGGATGCGGAAAGTTATGATCCTCACATTTTGTCTCTTGAAGTAACAATATATCAGGTTCATGTAGGTTAATAAAGTCTATAAGGTTTTGAGTTCTTTGTTTAATTGAATTTATATTCCAGCTTGTAATTTTAAGCATTGTGCCACCTAGTTTTGTTGTATTTATGTCGCAGTATTACGCATAAGTCATGTATTTGGTTAAAAAATTAGTAAATTCTCTATTTATATGTTTAATTTAGCTTTATCATTATTAGCATAGCTTCACCATTTATAGGAAGTATAATGAACAAAAAATATGATTTAGTCGTTTTTTTCGGTAGATTTCAGCCCCTTCATTACGGACATATACATTTAATTGAGCATGCTTTCAGGCTTTCAAATAATTTGGTTATGTTATGTGGGTCAGCTCAGGAATCAAGAACTATCAAAAATCCTATGAATTTTAATGAAAGAGAGGCAATGATAAGAGAATGCGTTAAGCTTAAGCCTTATCAAAAACTTTTCATAGAACCTATTGCAGATACTAAAACAGATGAAGAATGGCGAGAAATAGCTTTATCAGTTGTCTATACTATAACATCCAATATTAAGCTAAATTCAGATGAAATGCCTAAAATAGCGATTGTTGGCTACTTTAAAGACGAAAGTTCTTATTATCTAAATATTTTCCCTGAATGGGACTTGGTAGAAGTAGAAAATTATAATAAGATCAGCGCAACCAATATTAGAAGGGCGCTTCTTGACAATCAACTGTCGGCTTTAGAGGAGTTGTTGCCAGAGCCTGCGTTGTTTGAAATAAAGTCGATTATGGCTAAATTAACTATAAATTAGTAAAGTTTTATTTGACGTATTGGTTAATATATTTAATAATTTAAAATACATACAACAATATATTAACGGATTTAGTTATTATGAATTTAGCGCGTAAACTAGTCATTGCAGGTGTATTTTCATTAGTTGTTTATACGGCGGCAAACGTATATTCCTATATATTACAAAATAAAATAAGTCATGAAACAGGTAAGCTTATTAACGGATTCCATGACGTTGTAAATTTAAAAGATATTAATATTGCGCTTTCAAATATGTCTATGACATACGAATCGGCTTTAGTAAAAGCATCTAAAAATGAATTTGATGATTCAACCAATACAATGATGCATGCCCTTAAGCAAGCTGACGCCATCAGAGGTTTATTTAATGAAATTTTAAATAGTCAAAGCGATGAGAAAGAAAAACAGAAAATTAAGCAACTTTATATTCATTTTCAGGAATACATTAAAAATGTAAGAGATGAGATAATACCAGCTTTAAAGCAACGTGAAATTCATATAGTTTATAAGGCTAGTGATCGTGTAGAAGATATTATTGAAAAACTTAAAGCTATGCTAAGTGACTTCGATTCTGAGGTTAAAAATGCTTTAGGAGCATTAGATGATAATGTAGAAGCTGCAATTGAAAAAACAAAGTATACTCAAATTGTAGTGCTTCTTACAACTTTACTTGTAATGGTTCCAATTTATTATTATTTATTCTCAAATATTATTAAAGGTCTTAGAAAATCTGTTTATAATATTGGTCAGTTATCAGATGGTAATGCTAATATTGAGATTGATGGTCTTGAAGTTCCAGATGAAACAGGTGAGCTTGCTAGATCATCTGTGAAATTAAGAAATAATCTTAAACAAATTCAAAAGCTTACTGCTGTGCTTTTAGACTTACCTGTTGGGGTAATGCTTGTTGATGCTAGTGAAAAACTCAATATTACATATATCAATAAATTTACCGCTGATATACTAAAAAAAGTTGAGTCAGCTCTTAAAGTGCCAGCTGATAAACTTGTGGGTAGTACTATTTATGACTTTTTAGGTTCTAAAATAGATAGCAATACTAATTTCCGTGATCATACTAAACTGCCATTTAAAATAAGAGCTAAATATTTAGAAGAAATGTTTGATATTCAAATTTCTCCGCTTTTTGATAGTACTGGAACAATTTTAAGTTTAATGGTAACAATTGTCGTAGTTACTAAAATCGAAAACTTGGCAAATAAATTTGAAAGCAGCGTCAGTGGTGTAGTTCAGGATTTATACAATGCTATTGAAAACCTTAAGCATAATGCTACAACAGTGTCAGAAATTGCTGCTCAGACTACTAAAAAATCTATTACTGTTACAGAATCTTCTACAAAAGCATCGCAAAATATGAATAGTGTAGCTTCTGCAACAGAAGAATTATCTGCATCTGTTCGTGAAATTAGCGAAAGATTAAATCATTCTAACCAAATTTCTGGCAGGGCAGTACAAGAAGCTAAATCTACGAATGAGACAATAGCAGAGCTTTCTGAAAAAGCTGAAAGAATTGGTGAGGTTATTGATATTATTATGGCAATTGCCGAGCAAATTAACTTACTTGCTCTTAATGCAACCATTGAGTCCGCTAGGGCAGGTGAGGCAGGTAAGGGATTTGCGGTTGTTGCAAATGAAGTGAAGGCACTTGCAAACCAAACTACAAAAGCTTCGGAAGAGATCGCTCTTCAAATTAAAGGCGTTCAGGATTCTACAAAAAAGGTGGTGGACTCTATTGCTTCAGTTGCTAAAGTAGTCAATGAAATTAATGAAATATCTTCGTCAATTGCAACATCTGTTGAAGAGCAGTCGGCAGCTACAAACGAGATTTCATCAAACGTACAAAAAACAGCTATGAGTACTAACGATATTACTACAAACATAAGCCATGTGAAAAATGGAGCCGAGGAAACATCAGGTTCAATTTCAATGCTAACCCAGATATCTCAGGAGATTAATGATAAAATCATTACTCTTAAAGATGGTGCGGAAGAGTTCTTAAAAACCGTTAGAAACTAAATATATTAAACTGTTAAAGGCTGCAAGCTTTAGAGTAGTAATGCAGCCTCTGCGGTTTTGCTACCAGCACTATAAACTGATATATCGCGCCACTCTTTTTGCAAATTAACAGATTTTAGTGCTGACTCCATAAGATCTGACTTTTCCTTCATTTTTTTAATAACAAGTTTCATCTCTTTTTGAAGACCTTGTTTATTGTATAAAGCTTCTTCAATAATTTCTCTTTTAGCGATATTTATAGGTTTTGCATCAGACTGATTACGAGGATCTACAGCGCCATAACAAATCAAAATATTCTCAAGCATTGGCTTGTTTTGATGCAAAGCTTTTTTCAATGCTTTATTTTTTATTTCCTGACTAGCATCTTCAATCAGATCTAAAATAACTTCATAGTTTTCAGCTTCAATGGCTTTAATGAATTTTGGGCTTTTATGCAGTTTAACGTAGTGTCCAATAATATAAGACATAGTATTTCTTGTATGTACATTATTGCTATGAATCGCAAGATTAATAATATGGTGTCTAGCAGCTTTTACAGGATCATGAGAGTTTATTAGCTTATCAAAAATTTTAGGTAAATTTTCTGTTTGTTGTATGTTAGCACCAAATAGTATTAAAATACAAGCAATGTCAAAATTGTTATGTTTTATTGCAAATGATAATGGTGTTAAATTATCTTTATTTAAAGTTTCAAGGTTTGCACCTGCTGCAATAATGTAAGCTGCACATTGTTGATAACTCCATATTATAGCATGATGTAAAATAGTATATGAAGAATTATTAGATTTATCATCTAAAGCATTTGGGTTTGCGCCTTTATCTAAAAGATATTTGACGCAGTCAGGGTTATTTGCTTTTGTAGCAGAGTATATAGCGGATGAAGGATCTGCTCCGTGTTCTAAAAGTAACTTAACAGCCTCTAAGTTACCATAAAATGCTGCTAGGTTAAGAGCCTCGTTAAGTTGTTCGAGACCGTCTTTATACTCCTCAGCAAATTTTCCTGAAAGAGGTGAAAATTCCTTTTTTAACTCCTTATAACCTTCTTTTTCAACAAAATCCTTTAACTTTACTTTCATAAATAAGCCCAAATTTTAATTAATTTAGGCTTATATTAATATTTTATTTAAAAACCGCAAAATGTTTTTTGCTTAAGATTGATTTTTAAAAGTGCAATTCAACTTATTTGCTTTTTTTAGCGTTTTGGAAATGAGATTCATCAACTTTCCAAGCCCATTTTGGTGTGAAAGGCATTGGCAAGACATTCCAAATTTGGTTATGAACATTATGTATTATGTTTTTTGGAGGATTATGATTTGGAGTAATTTTTTTATCTCCGAAAAAATTATTATAAACGTTTCCTATTGGGTTAATTGTCCCTGCCGCAAGTAATGATAGTAATGCACCCATACCACAATAGAGAGAAGTTGCTACAATTAAGCATGAAACTGTCAATGAAATAGCAAGCCTTAAATAACTTAGTTCATAATCAACATTAGAAAAGCTTTTCAGAAATTTTTCCTGATCAATTAAACAAAAGCTTGTACCGTTTAGTTTGTTTATAAAGCTGCTTCTGGAATAGTAACTTGAATAGCCAGCATATATGTTGTGCATATTCTGGGCAAGGTCTCTACTGCTTAAATCTTTTAAAATGCCTCTGTCAGGATCATAGAATGTAAATCTTTTTTCTCCATTTGCAGCTGGCTTACAATATAAAAGCATAGAGTGACCATGATAAGGTAAAAGTTTAGCTAAATTTCGGCTTATTGAAAATTTTATATATTTTCCTGGTTTAAATTTTTTCTCAAGAATTGATGCTGTAGTATCGATTATTTCAGATCCTGAAAATGCTATTTTTATTTTATCAAATATATTTAATACGCCAAAGCGAATATAGCCTGTTAAACTATAAGCAATTTTCTCAAAAATATTAGTGATTTTCAATATATGTGATTTAGCATATGTTTCAAGTATTTGAAGTTTACTATCATCAAAATCAGTAACATAATATTTTTGAGATGTTGCATCATTTCTTTTTGGTTTATGAAGTTCTATAATTTCTGCAAATCCAGCCTCTGAAGACAGTAAATCATTATCCGCAATGTAATTGCTGGTAATATCGCATAATCCCTCAAATCTTCTTTGGATTTTAAGTAAGTTCTTTGTTGAGATAAGATTCCTTAATAACAACTGATCAAGATGTATGTCTGGATTGTTAATATTTGCCATTGTATTGCCTGTTAAGTTTGTTTCTTTTTACTAAAAATTAACTAATTTGTCAATTTAATAATAAAATTTAGATTGATGTTGATAAAGGGATTTTATATATCTATAAGAAAAAGGTTATTGTATGCTAATTTTGTTATCACCAGCTAAAACTTTAAACTATTCAAAGTCTTACCCAACTGTTAAACAATCTAAACCAGCTTTTTTAAATGAAGCTATGCATATAGTAAATAATATAAAAAAATTAGCTATATCTGATATTGCAAAACTCATGGATCTAAGCGATAAACTGGCTGAGCTAAATCATGCAAGATATCAGGAATTTCCTAACGACTATGGCAGTTATGGAGCTTCTATATGTTGTTTTAAGGGTGATGTGTATACAGATATTGAGGTGGATAATTATACCCTGGATGATTTTAATTATATAAATAAGCATGTTGCAATTCTTTCGGGATTGTATGGAATTTTAAGACCGTTAGACAGTTTGTATCCGTACAGGCTTGAAATGGGTACAAATACAAAAGCCATATTAGGAAAGTCATTGTATGAGTATTGGGGTGAAAATCTGGTAAACTATTTAAATAAACAAAATGCAGACTATATTATTGACCTTGCTTCGCATGAATATTCAGGTGCGATAGATTTTAAAGCGGTTAATGCAAAATGCATCAGAGTTGAATTTAAAGAAGAAAAAGATGGTAAGTTAAAAGCGGTAGGTATTCATGCAAAAAGGGCAAGAGGCGCAATGACCAACTGGATAATTAAAAACAGAATAAATCAAATACAAGACCTTAAAAAATTCGATCTCAATAGATATAAATTCAACGAAAGCCATTCAGATAGTCAAATGCTTATATTTTCTAGAATGTCTAAATAAATTTTAAATGTGGAATAGTTATGTATCGTTAAATTGATATGCAAGATTATGCATAGTTTTTTAAGTCGAGGTTTTCATGCGTCATTTCCTAGCTCACCTAGGTTTACTAGGCTTCGCTCGTCATTCCTGTACCATAATTCAAATACTTTAACTATAATAACAACTTTAATTTGTCACTTTAATTAAATTATGCCCATAAATGATTTTCCAAATATTTATTTAAAATACTTGGAAAATCACTTTTAAATATTAGGCGCTTAACCTTTTAAATCTTACTTTTTTGAGAGAGTCCTCTCCAAGTCTGCGAACTTTATCAGCTTCATAGTCCTCAAAATTGCCCTGGAACCATTCAACATGCCCATCACCTTCAAAAGCAAGAATATGCGTAGCAATACGGTCAAGGAACCAACGGTCGTGCGAAATAACCAGTACGCATCCGTTAAATTCAAGAATGGCTTCCTCAAGCGCTCTTAAAGTCTCAACGTCAAGGTCATTTGTTGGCTCGTCGAGTAAAATAACGTTATATCCACCTTGTAACATTTTCGCTAAATGTACACGGTTACGTTCACCACCAGATAACATATCAATTTTCTTTTGCTGGTCTGCACCTTTGAAGTTAAAGGCTGAACAGAACGCACGGCTTTTCATAGTAGTTTTGCCAAGTACTAGCTCTTCTAAACCAGCTGATATTTCTTCCCATACTGTTTTTTCGCTATCTAATGCATCACGTGACTGGTCAACATATCCAAGTTTAACGCTATCACCAACTTTAAATTCGCCTTCGCAGTCTTTGTCTTGTCCTGTAATCATGCGGAAAAGGGTGGTTTTACCTGCGCCGTTAGGGCCAATAATTCCAACAATCGCAGCGGGAGGAATATTAAAATTAAGATCTTTTACAACAGTACGTTCACCAAATTTTTTTGTAAGGTGTTTAGCATCAATAACGTTTTGACCCAGGCGAGGGCCATCTGGGATAATAATTTGTGATGTAACGTTACGTTTTTCACTTTCTTCACCAGCCATTTTTTCGTATGCAGCAAGCCTTGCTTTACTTTTAGCCTGACGTGCTTTTGGAGATTGGCGTACCCACTCAAGTTCTTTCTGAAGTGCTTTCCTTTTATCACTTTCCGATTTTTCTTCCTGTGCCAAACGCTTTTCTTTTTGATCTAGCCATGAAGAATAGTTGCCTTCCCATGGTATGCCTTCGCCGCGATCAAGCTCTAAAATCCAGCCTGTAACATTATCAAGGAAGTAACGATCGTGCGTAATAATAATCACTGTTCCTTTGTATTCACGTAAATATTGCTCAAGCCAAGCTACTGATTCTGCATCTAAGTGGTTGGTTGGCTCATCAAGCAATAACATGTCTGGTTTTTCAAGTAAAAGCTTACAAATAGCAACACGTCTTCTTTCACCACCAGAAATTTTTGTTACATCAGCATCTTTTGGTGGGCAGTTAAGCGCATCCATAGCAATTTCTACTTCACGCTCAATATTCCAGCCATCTACAGCATCAATTTTTTCTTGTAACTCGCCCTGTTTTACAATGAGATCATTCATTTCATCATCGCTCATGGGTTCTGCAAATTTATTGCTAATTGCATAGAATTCATCAAGCAAAGCTTTTTTGTCTTTTAGGGCATCTAAAATATTATCAAAAACGTTTTTTGAATCATCAAGTTTTGGTTCTTGTTCAAGGTAACCAATTTTGATGCCTTCCATTGGCCATGCTTCACCAATGTATTCTTTATCAAGACCAGCCATAATCTTTAAGAGGGTAGATTTACCCGAACCGTTGGGGCCTAAAACGCCGATTTTAGCACCTGGATAAAATGATAACCAGATATCTTTAAGTATATATTTTTGAGGGCCTACAACTTTTGAAACGCCCTTCATAACGTAAATGAATTTATTAGACATATTTATTAACTTATTTTACTCGATTGAAATTTCTACTCGGTCTTTAGAAAGACTTTGTGTATTTGATTCTTGCCCCATCGCCTGCACAACAATAGACATTTGGTCTATACCGTTTTGAAGTAAAGCTTTTCTTACTTCAATAACGCGTTGCAATGCAATCCTGCGGGCATTAGATTTTTTATCATCGCCAGTAACTGTATCAGATGCGTATCCTATAACTTTAATCCTTTGCTTAGAATCATATTTTTTAAGCATTTTTGCAATTTCGTTATTTTGTGCTGTTGTTAATTCAAAGACACCAGCTTTATATGTTAAAATTGTTGCATTTGCAGATGGTGTAACATCTAGTTTAGGTTCTTCCTGTTTTACTTCAGGTTCTTTAACTTTTTCAACTTCAACAACTTTTGGCATCTCAAGCATAGCCTGTTTCGGCTCTTCTTTTGCTATTTCGGCAGGTTTATCTGGTGATTTAGTATTTTCCTGAGGAATTGGAGTTGTACTTTTTAAATCAGGAACTTCTGAAGCTTTTGGAATAGGAGTTTGTTCTAATTTTGGTTCAGGCATTTTTACCGCAGGAACCATACCTAAGTCAGTAGTTATATTTTTTTCTTTAAGTTCAATAATTTGAACTTTTTCTCTTGGCTCAAGCTCGATACCTTGTGAAGTCATAACAGGTACTTCTTCTGCTGGCGCTGGTGTGGGAATGTTATTTTGCTCTACTGTTTTTACTGTTTTTTCCACTTTAGTCTGGTTAAGATCAGTTACAGCTGGTTTAGGCTCAATAATTATATTATCTTTCTTAAATTCTTCCTTTACAACTGTAGCTTTATGCTCATCTTTTTGAACTAATACAGGAGGAAGATTGATGACATCTTTTTCTTTAGGTATAGTAGCTATTGGTTTAGCTTGTTTTACAACTGGTTTTGAAGGTTTTGCGGCATGTTTTGGAGCGGCATGCGGTAGCTTTTCAATCTTAACTTCGCCTTCAAAAGTTGCTTTATCTGGTTTAATCTGTTCTAAAGGTCTGTGCTTTAAATATTCTTGTTTTTCTTTAATAATATCAGAAGATTCTTCAAATTTATTTTGCACATCAGCAAGTAATGGGCGTTTTGATTCGGTAGTATTTTTTGAAGAAGAAGGATAATTATATTTTATGTCGTCATCGTCTAGTGGCTTAGATTTAAAAATGCCAAACATATTCCATATTGATGATTGAATTTCTTCTGCATCTTCAACTTGAATTTCTTCTTTGTTTTCTTGAGTTTCTTCGGTTTTATTTTGTAAAATTTCTTGTGTTACAATAGGCTTTTCAATGATTTTGATATCATTATCATTGTTATCAATAGCTTCCTGCGCTTTAAGCTCCTCTTCTTTGCGAACCTCTTCAAAAACCTTGCGTTGTTTCTGCTGTTCAATGAGTTTTTTTGCTTCCAGTCGTTTCATTTCTACAGTTTCTTTTCTAAGAACTGATAATGCTGAAAAATGTATTTCCATATCAGGCTTTGAATGGTTACTTGCCATTGCAACAGAAGTAAGACATGTGCAAAGCAAAAGCGTTTTTACAATTCTCGAAGAAAGATGTAGCATATAAAACCTATTCCACAAATTACAAACCGATAGACGAAAACCCACAAGGGACATGATGTGGCTGCTTCTTTTCAGACCTGACCAGGTTACACGTATTATGCCTTCCATCTATCGGCAAACCAAGGTATATCAGATAAATAATATATTGTAAATGCTATAAAACAATAGTTTTTAATGAATAAAATTGTATTACTTGACAAAATGGTTAATTTTGTATAAAAGCCCATGATAAATTTAAGGGTTGTTATGAGTGTAAGGGATATATGTACGTAAACTTTTTCACATATTATGTTCATAATGCTAACTATACTCGTGATGAAGTATATGACATCATAGCAAATACTTCTGTCTTAAACAGATATGGATATACAAACTTTTTTCAGTCAAGTCACTCAAAGCTCCAAAATGGACTTGGTTATTCATCAAAATTGACGCCATGGGGTTTTATTTTTGAAAAAGTTTTGAATACGGCAGGTGTAGCTACTTGCTATACTTATTGGCGGATTTAATCCTGCTTGCGTTGTACCAGGGGTTTTAACGTACTTAGGTGCGGGAGCATTAATTAAAGCAATTTTTGGTAACTTTGATTTTGCGCTTGAAGATTTTGATAAAGAGTATTCAGGTAGAGAGCTTACAAAATTATTAAATAAAATAGGTCATGGAATTGGAAGTATTGATCAGGAAATGTATTACAAACAGTGTATCCAAGATTTTATAGATCATAAATATTTAAATGCAAAAGTTCCTGTGGTAAACGGACAATGGGATCAACCTTATTGTGCCATACTTGATAACGGTAGGGTGTTTAACCAGGTTTTTGAAGAAGATTATTTAATTTAATCAATTTTAGGATATGATTTTTCTTTAATAATCAAAAACTTAGAAAATAAATTTAACGATTTTTTCATTTTTTATGCCTTAAAGGTTTGACAAGCAATAAATTAGGGTGTTACGATATATTCAGTCTTTTATAGAGCTACTTGATATTTGAGAGAAGTTTTTAATTTAAAAGATTAACCTTAAAAGTAGTAGTTCTAGAAGATTATAATGAACTTTTAAAGGAGAATCTAAAATGAAACATAATGTTCTTGATGAAGAGTTCGTAAAAGTTATTAGAAGCAACAGTACAGTTGTAAGATCCCGTGATGTTACTTCTAATAATTTTAACGACGTAAAAACATTTGAGTAAGATTTGGAATGGGTGTTGCAGCTGGACTTGCTGTATTTTCATATGCAGTTCCTGCGCTACTTCCAACATTAACCAGAGCGTCATACTGGGCATATACAACATTAAGGGTTAATTCACTGGTTGGGTATGTTAGTCCGTATACTTCAAGAGTTATCAATGCACCAGTTATTAAACAAGTTTATAACTTTTTATTTGACCACTTTGCACAAATAGCTAAATGGTCTACAGCATATATAGCAGGTAGTGTTTATGCTAAAGGTGACCATTTCTTTGGAATTAAACCTATAAAAGATACGGCTAAATCAGTTATAAGCTATATTCCAAGTGATTTCTTAAGATCTATTGCATCATTCTTTATAATGCCTGCAAAAGATGTTATCACTGATAATAAAGCAGTATTAGATCCAAAGTCACAAGGAAGAATTGAAAATGAAATTTACAAAGACTGTGCAGCTAGCAAATATACTGGTATGAAGGATTATGTGGTTGCTGATATTACAGAATCTAACTTGGCAGATTTATTAAGCCCTAAAAGCTTGATGTATAGAACAAAACATGTAAGTGTAAGTGATGATCAGTTAAATGCAATTAAAGCCGAAGTGACAAAAATTAGCCAATCTCGTTAATTTTGAACTTAAAATAAAAATGCCTATTAGTTAAAATAATAGGCATTTTTATTTTTTGTTATGTAATTTTTTATTTAGAATTGAACATAGTAGAGTATGTTATAGATGCCGAATCAATCTTTTAAGGAGGAGCGCGATTATCGGCGCTCTTCCTCTTCTTGTGCTTCTACTGTAAATTTTGCAATTGGCCATGCCTCTAAACGAGCTACACCAATTTCTTCTCCTGTTTTTTCACAATATCCGTATTCGCCGCTTTTAATACGATCTAGTGCTTCGTCTATTAAATTGATAATATTATTATCATGATCAAATAAAGATGATTCCTCTATGCGTAATTCCTGTGATATACCCTCGTCAGTGTAGTCTGCTTCTTTTGTAGAAAGTGACTCAAAGTCCTGGGTTATGTGCTGTTGATTCTCAATTAATCCGCTGCGCCAGGATAATAATTTGTTTTTAAAATAAGTAAGCATTCTGTCAGACATATACTTATTATCTTCGCGCGGGTTGTAATTTTTTATCTCACTTGGATTTTTATATAAAGTTTGCACTTATGCCTCCTCCAGTTAAAGAATTGGTAAACAGTCATAAATCTCTTTGGTAATTAGCCTTTAAATAGACTAATTGCAAAAAAGATTATTTTTAGGTTTTTAAAAACCTCTCTAAGTTGATAGTACAATAGGTTTCGCGAATATCCAAGCTATAGATGTGAAAAAATAAATAAATTTATAGAAAATTGCGGGTATATTGCAATTTTAACAAATTTTATGTATATTCAGCATGTTATTGAAACTTTATGGGGGTAGGGTGTGCGCGACTCAGTAAAAAAAATTCTTAATAGATATGGGTTCGATGGTGCGGTTTTGATGTCTGATAATTTTGAGGAAAGATCGTGGTTTGATGCTGATATTGCCTATCCAATTGCATCAGTTTCTAAAATGTTTGCAGCGGTAGTTGCTTATAAAGTTACAGGTAAATATAAAGTGCCGCTGAAAACTCAAGCAAACGTTTTTTTAAATAGGCAGGATTTTCCTGATAATATTACCATCAAGGATTTATTACTTCATACAAGTGGGCTGAACTTATATACTGATTTTACTAAACATGAAGATAATAGTTTAAGATTAAGAAATCTTCCAAAACAAGAGTTTTATGAAAAGATAATTCCGCGTGATCCAAAAGAGAAAAAATTTGAATATAATAATGCAAATTACATAGTCTTGGAGGATGTTTTAGAGGCTATTACAAATAAGAAATTTAAATATCAAGATTTGCTGCAAGAAATGGTTATAAATCCCTGTAGGCTTAATAATACAGGTATAGTTGAATATACACAGCACGAATCTGAATATTGGGTTACTGGCTATGATGTAAAAGGTCAAAAAGCAAGTTCTACTCATTACTCTTGGCTTGGTGCTGGTGCTGGTATGTATTCATCCCTATCAGACTTGGCAAGCTTTGCAAAAAGTTTAATGGATCAAAGGTTAATGCCGAAAGATTCATTGGAATATATGTTTAAAGACAGGGGTAATAATTATGGTCTTGGGTGTACTATCAAAGAAATTGATGGTACGAAAGTAATATATCATGAAGGTGGTATACCTGGGTTTAGTACAATGCTAATGATTGAGCCCGAAAGTAGAAAAATTCTGATTATGCTATCTAATAAAGAGTTTCCAAAGATTGAAAAAGTGGCTTTAGAAGCATTTGAATCTATGTTAAATGTTGATAAATTTTCCTGGCGTAGTCATTCAGGTAAACTAGAAATGGCATTAGGAAAGTGATTGTAATAGTCAAGAAATTTCCTAAGTTTAGTAGACATATCGAGCTTAATAGGGTAAAACTGAATTCATACTTAAATATAGGGGAGTTATGAAAATATTATTTGAGTCATCTATTAACAATGACGAACTAACAAATGTAGTTTTTGTTAGCGAAAAGCTTGATTTTCCAAGTGATTTGGCAAAATCTGCAACTTCAAATGGCTTTAGTTTGCCTCAAGTTGCGAAGCATTTTAGCTTCCATGGTAAAAAGGGTGAAAGCTTTACTTATATTATCGGTAAGACTTTCTGCATTTTTATTGGTATTGGCAAGCGTTCTGATCTTAATATAAATCACGTACCTATGCTTGGTGGAAAAACTTTAGCAACTTTAAATGCGTATAAGGTTCATAAAACTGCAATTCTTATTGATACACTTGGTATTAATAGCTCGGAAAACTATGATATTGCCGCTAATTTTGCTTTAGGTATGAAGCTTCGTTCATATAGATTCGATAAATATAAAACGCAGCAAAAACCTGAAGATAAGCCAAAGCTTAATGAAATCCATATTGTGCTTGAGCATTCTAAAGAAGCTCAGAAAGAGTGGAAAAAGCTTGAGGCAATTGCAGATGGTGTAACGGTTACTCGTAATTTAGTATCTGAGCCGCCAAATGTTATATATCCAGAAAGCTTTGAGAAAAAATGCTGGGAGTTAGAAAAGCTCGGCGTTGAAATTGAAGTTCTTGATGAAGAAAAAATGCATGCACTTGGTATGGGTGCGCTTTTAGGTGTAGGTCAGGGTAGCGTTAGAGAATCCAGAGTTGTTATTATGCAATACTGGGGTGGTTCTAAAAACTCAGCTCCTCTCGCATTCTTAGGTAAAGGCGTGACATTTGATACAGGCGGTATTTCTCTAAAGCCATCTGGCGGAATGGAAGACATGAAGTATGATATGGGAGGTGCTGGTGTTGTAACAGGTCTCATGCATACACTTGCAAGCAGGAAAGCTAAAGTCAACGTAGTAGGTGTAATAGGGCTGGTTGAAAACATGCCAGACGGTAATGCTCAAAGACCAAGTGACGTAGTTCATTCAATGTCTGGTCAAACTATTGAGGTTCTAAATACTGATGCAGAAGGCAGGTTAGTTCTTGCTGATATTTTATGGTACACACAAGACAGATTTAAGCCTGAGTTTATGATTAACTTAGCCACGCTTACAGGTGCTATCACAATTGCTCTTGGATCAATTTATGCTGGTCTGTTCTCAAACGATGATGAACTTGCTGAAAAGCTATATGATACAGGTATGAAAACTTCAGAAAAACTCTGGAGATTCCCACTTGGTGATGAGTACGACCGCATGATAAACTCAGAAGTTGCTGATATGCAAAATATTAGTAATGAAAAAGGTGCGGGAAGTATTACGGCAGCACAATTCCTTAAAAGGTTCGTAAACGATACTCCATGGGCGCACCTTGATATTGCGGGTGTAACATGGACACGTAAAGATCTTGATTTATCACCAAAGGGCGCTACAGCTTTTGGTGTTAGACTTTTAAACCAGCTTGTAGAAGATTACTATGAATAATCAGACTACACAAGTTAGCTTTTACCACCTTACTACTAGCCCATTTGATAAAGCTTTATTTGGGATAGTAGGTAAGGTGTTAGAAAATAATATGAAAGCATTTATTTTGACAAATGACCCAAAAGTCACCAGCGAAATAGATGCTTTTCTATGGTCGATCGGTAGAATTAGTTTCGTGCCACATGCAACCATTTCTGATCCTGAGCTTGAGATGCATCCTATTTTAATTGGTCATGAAATCCCACAAAATTTAAAATTTGACGCAATAATATCAGTTAATGATAGAAGCGATTTTAATCCTAAAAACTATAGCAGAGTCATTGATATTTTTGATGGTAATTTAGATACAAGTATTGCTCTGGCAAGAGAAAGATGGAAAAAATATAAAGCTGAAGGGCTTGACCTTAAATACTGGTGTCAGGATCCTAAAGGGAATTGGCAGGCAAAGGCAGCATAAATTAAAGGTATTGTTATGCAAAAGATTAGTGAAGCGATGATTTTATGTGCGGGTCTTGGAACTCGTATGCGCCCGCTAACCGACAATCTTCCGAAGCCTTTAATTCCAGTTCTTAATAAACCTATCCTAGATTATTTAATTGAGTCTTTAACTAATTATGGCGTAACTAAAATAGTTATCAATAAACACTATTTTCCAGAGCAAATTGAGGAAAGAGTAAATATATACAAAAATAAATATCCCAATACAAATTTTATTACAATATTTGAGCCTGAGCTTTTAGACAGTGGTGGGGGTGTTAAGAACGCATCTAAACATTTTCTAGGCAGTAGTATTTTTGTAATAAATGGTGATATTATTTTTTTGAATGATAAAGCAGAAACTTTAAGCTTAATGAATGAGGCGTATAACAACGAAGATTGTTTAATGGCAGCGCAGCTTCCTGAAAATGCTATTGGTTATGATGGCAAAGGTGATTTTGTTTTAGAAGATGGCAAAATAGTGCGGTTTGCACATAAAACTAATCCTAATTCTAAACCATATATTTTTCCGGGAATTCAAATTATTAAGCTAGATGCCTTAAATCGCATTAATGAATCCATATTCTCATTAAGAGAGCTATACTATACTAATTTTACTACACAAGCTACAGTACTGCCCAATAAGTGGCTACATATTGGTACTCCACAAAACCTTAAAGATGCTGAAAAATACTTATCCTCTTTATTGCAATAAATATTTATTTATTGCAAAATCACTTTATATAAGCTACTTACCATTTATTAATAAAATTTATTAAATCACGTAGGTTGTAAAATGAAAAATTTTTTCAATATTAATTATAATGATGGTCCAAAAACTTTAGGTTTTGATGAATATGAGAATTTTAGCAATTATTTAATAGCAAATAATAACTTTCCTGTAACATTAGAAAAAACTATTGCGCTGAAACTTGATTTTTCAAAAAGACAAGCTTTACAAGCGGTTAGTAATATTAACTGTTTACCTAACATAAATGTATTAAGTTTAAATAAAGTATATGTCGACTTAAAAGATTTAGCCCCAAATATTGAAGCTATTGAAATGGTTAGTACTCAATTAGTATCGGGAAATGATACCGCTATACATTCCAAATTAAGATGTATGCGCATTATATCTCCTACCAGAAATTTTAAGATAGAAATATTAGAAAATTTCCCTAATCTAGAGCTGCTTCAGTTGCCTGCTGTTCTATTATCAAAATTTAAGGCGCCCTTACCAAATATTAAAAAAATTGAAGTTGATTCTTCTATATATGTAGAATCCATTCCGGAAATTAAAAACTTATTTCCCAATTTAGAAAGTTTTGTAATTAATTTGAATGGAAATATGGAGAATAATTCAAATATTTACAGGTATATGGAAAATATACATGCTATTTTTAAAAATTTGCCAAATACAGTTCAAAATATATGCATATTTAATAATAGTAACGTTAGTTTTTGCATTGATGTTTCTCATCTTTCTAATATCAGTATAAGTTATAGAAGTGTATTGGCACCGTTTAATCCTGAAGTATTATTTTTGCCTGATGAGGTTAATGCGTTGATTTTAGATTATAACGGTTTGATAAAAAATGCTTTGCCCACTAAGTCTAAGGTAAAAAATTTTAGCGTTCCTTACGATGCATGCTTGGACTACAATATAATAACAAAAAATATTGAAGTTGATCAATTTATTTGGATAATTAAAAATTTAGCCAGCTCCGTAACAAACCTTAATATCCCTAATGTTAATAAAATCATTGCAAAATTTATGTTTAATCATAGCCAAGCTATAGAAAGGGTATTTACTATTCCTGATTTTGCCCCAGAAATTAAACAGAAACTTAGTATTGTAATTGATTTTAAAAAGAGCAATCAGGTTGATTCTATTAGGATAGGCTCGCATTTATATAATCCCTTTGCATCAAGCCTAATTCCAATATATTTTGCTAATGTATTTGCAGAAGGTATAGAGCGCATTACTTTCGATGATAATCATAGATATATGAATATAATAAACTTGGATTTTTTACAAAATGTAAGTGTCAAAAATCTTGATTTTTCAAACTGCAAAGATATGGCTTTATATCCTGAAATCCCCGAAACTGTAAAGAACGTGTATTATCCGCCCGTTAATGAAATTAAATATAATGAATTGATCGCAGCAAGTCATTCATTTGGGGCGCAACTCTATATTATTGAAAATGAACAAAAGTTTTTAGTTAAAAGATCAATTTTTAGTATAGAAATTCTCGCTCTGGGCGTAGATACTGCGTATATATTAAAGCGTCCTGTTGATACTAATTCATTTAAATATACTTTCCCTAATTTAAAAACTTTAAGGTTTGAAAGAGTGAGTAATTTTAATAATTTACAGCTTTTGAGCTTACCCGCTGATGTAGATACTTTAGAGCTAACTGGTTGTGATCTATCTAATGGATTAAATTTAAAAGATACTAAGTTTACTACTGTAAAAATTATAGACTGTATTTTAGGCAATTCTCTTATTTTACCAAATTATATGAGTAACTTCAGTCTATATCATGATAATAATTTGCATTTAGCAGATATTAAAGAGCAAAACCCCCATATAAACTGGTTTTTCTTAAATTTTGATGAAAAACGCATGCAACTGGATACAGATTTAGATGAAAATATGGGTATTGAAAGCTGGAGCGCAATCGAAAGTTTTTGTGAAAAATTATCAGAAAGAGTAGATGATAAATCTTTTTGGAGCACACCTAATTTCATGTGATTGCAAAAAAGCCAGGGGGTTAATTACCCCCTAAACCTTATGCATCCTCAAATACTTTTGTAACTTCATTAACCAAACTTTTAATTTCGCTCGCTGCCTGAGAGTTTGGCTCAACTTCTGTAACAGTCTTACCATCTTTAATAAAGTTAGTAAATGCCACGCGATTACCAATTGTAGTGCTAGTAATATTGTTTATTTCTGCAAATAGTTCTTTAGCTGTGCGGGAATTAGCCGAAACTCTGTTTGGTACTATTAAATAAGGTATTTCCTCTTTTACGCACAAGTTTACAGTAGCTTCCAATGCCCATAGATCCATCTGGCTTGGCTGAGTCGGAAGAATTACCAAGTCCGCAGCCTTTATTGTTGCCTTGCTGTCTGCTTCTGCGTGAGGAGGGCTGTCAATGATAATAAAATCATGCTTACGTTTAAGCATGGAAATTTCACCACCTGCACGCCAGCCAACTGTTTTAATTAGTTTAATGCCTGTAAAATCATTACCGAATTTTTCTGCCCTTCGTTCATACCATCTGGTAAATGATCCTTGCGGATCAATATCGATTACCGCGACTTTGTTACCTTGTTGATAAAGCCCTACGGCTAAGTGTATAGCAAGTGTTGTTTTACCTGACCCACCTTTTTGTTGCGCAATAGTTATAACTTTGCTATTCATACCTAAACCCCATAATTATTGAGAATAACCCATGGTTGAAATTATTGCAGAAAAAAGCGAACTTGCAATAGAAAAGCTTATAGCAGCATTAGATAGTGGAAAAGCAGTATCATTTCCTACTGAAACTGTTTACGCTTTAGCTTGTGATGCATATCAGGAAAGTGCTGTTGAAGAGATATATAAAATAAAAGGGCGTGACCCCTCAAAGCCTTTATCTATAATAGTAGATAGCCTTGATTTTTTACGTGATATACTTGATATCACTCCTGAAATTGAAGAAATGGCTTCTAAATACATGCCAGGTGCGCTTACTATAGTTGCGAAAGTTAAGGCAGATTCGTTGCTTGCAAAAAACATCAATAATGGTGCAGGAACTATTGGGTTTAGAATTCCCGATCATGAATTTTGCCTTAAATTACTCAAAAAGTTGAGGAGACCTTTAGTTGCAACCAGCGTAAATTTTTCAGGTGAGGTATCTTTAACAAATGCTAAAGATATATCTGATCAATTTAGCGATAAACTTGCGCTAATTATCGATGGTGGTGAGTCAAAAATGGGCATTCCTTCAACTGTAGTGGATATGTCGAAAAATCAGAAGGTTATTCTGCGTCAAGGTATACTACAAATAGATTGACTAATGGTAAACTTTCCTTTAGTAACCTAATTAAAATTCATATTATGGTAGGGAATTATGAAGGAGCTATTAGGTTATAGTCAGAAGAAAAATAAGCTTGTAATACAAAATCCTAAATTTTATGAAGCATCGCAACAATACTTAGAAGACCTTAAAAGTTTATTAGCAGATAAAGACATTAAAGAAATTGATGTTAAATGGGGTGAAAATATTGACATTTTTAATGTTTTAACTTTCGTAAACCTTGCGCTAGAGCTGAATATAGTTGATAAAGCTATATTCAAGGGTGATAATGTTTCTACAAACGCTAAGCTAGTTAATAGACTTTGTACTCAAAAAAAAAGCCTTAGTTTTATTGGCTTTAATGTGGTTGAAA
This sequence comes from Alphaproteobacteria bacterium 33-17, assembly GCA_001897445.1. Lineage (NCBI taxonomy): Bacteria > Pseudomonadati > Pseudomonadota > Alphaproteobacteria > Alphaproteobacteria bacterium 33-17. Next base: position 98,574 of record MKSX01000014.1, read on the forward strand.
ATCCTTCAAATAAAGAGTTGGGTCTTTTTAGTAGCTATGATATTTTTAATTTAAATGCTATTAAAAGTTCAATATTACTGCGCCAATATTTAAGCCAGGCTACCTGGATAAAAAGTGTTAAATTTTATGCTGTACCAATAGAAGCGCAAATTATACTTGAGGAATTTGCAGAAAAAATATCTGCTGATACTGTTAATAGTTTTAGCTTTAAATATGAGGATAATAAATTTGGAGGACATGTAGTATTAGATAGAAGTTACGATAGATTCATAAGGCTTTTAAGTTATATGAATGAGCATAATATACCTATTGATTTTGCAGAAAATTTTGTAATTCAAATTCCATATAAAATTGAAGGCATAAAAACAGGTTCACCAAAAACTTATCTTAAAAACCAGCCTAAAAAGAAAATTGAAAAAGATGCAGAGATAGTAACAGCAGAAGATGTTTTAAACATTGAAGCTGATAAAATTCTGAAAATTCAGGAACTAGTTCCACATTTAAAATTATCTATAAAATTTTTATATCAATTTGCTTATGAGCATCAAGAGCTAAGAGCCAAAATATATAAAGAAAAAGGTATTAAAATAGCTCAAATTCATACCACTTTACATGAAATTAATAAAGTAGATTTTTGTGGATATTTTACAAGTCATTATGGTGAGAATGTTATAGATTTTAAAAACATTAATCCTACAAAAACGGTCAGTGAAGTAATTATGCTATCTGAAAAATATGATACAGTTACTTTGCATTATAATGAATCACAAGAGCTTTTCAATATATTAAAGCAAAATGAATTGCCAGATGATAATAATGGGCTTCTAAATCTTTCAGGTTTAAATTGCACAAAACTATTTGAAAATGGTAATGAACGTTTTATAAAACAACTATTTGAAATAAAAGGCGTTAAAAAAATCATTTTCAACTGGCCTACATACAGCAATTCCAAAAATCCAAATGTTGAAGTAGTTAATTTTGCTCATGTTTTAAAGCTTGTAAATATTGCTTTTGAACTTGATCGGCTTGATGCAATACATGTTTATCCTGACTATTCAGACCATGTAGTTGGAAAAATTATTGCTTCATTGTTGTTGATTATTACTAAATCTCGTACAAGTTTGTCGCCAGTCATTTTGTCTTTAACTGATTTGAATTTTGATGAAACTTATAAAGATATTTCACTGAAAAACAGTCATGCGCGGTTCTTTTTAGAATTTGACCCTTTAAATAAAAATGACGATAATACAATTAAGGAGCTAATTACATTTCTTGATAATAATGAAAATATTAAAGAGCTAATAACTGGTGCATCCTTTAACCTAAAATTATGGAAACATAGAGATAAAATTCCTGATTTTTTCAAAAAATTACAAGAGTTGGATATTAAGTTTGAAAATGAACAGATTAGTATTAATTCAGTAATATCTGATAATAGATTGAAGGAAATCATTGATAGCTTTAGATTTATTAAAGAAAACGAATACGAACTTCCATCCAGTAGCATTGCTAATTTAACATTGCAATCAATAAATTTTATTGAAGAAAAGTCGAAGGAAAATGTAGTAAAATCTGATAAAGATCAAGATCCAAGGTTAGTACGTAATAGAGTTTTAAATGCTAAAAATAATACAAAAAATTACGCTAAGGCTATTGAGCAAGAGATTGAAATTATTGAAAATATTAAAACACATTTGCCGCAGCCTGTTTTTAATATAAGTTTTGTTGGTGATTATGATCATAAAGTTATGCAGCAACGTCTTGAAATGTATAAGAAAAAAGGCATAAAAATTAATATTAACGAAATTAGAAATTCAACATCTGAGCAACAGAAAGAACTAGCTGATATTTATGATATTACAACTTTTGAACCCAGAGAAGAAAAGGAAATGTTGACTAAAAGTAAAAAAATAGTTAATATCCAGCAAAATGATAACAATGGTTTAAATATGTTAAGTCAAGATACTACAGTCAACAATACTAATCAGCAAGAAAAGCCTAAATTAAGAAATTTACGCTTGGATAGGGTTAAAGTAGGTAAAAATACTACATCTTTAGAGATTTCTTTAAGGAGCAAGGACTCAGCAGCTGAAAAATCCGATATTGATCTATTAAAAGAAAAATTTGCTAAATATAAAGAATTAAAAATTTTAAAAGTGATTGATTCAGGGATTGAGATTGAAGCTTTAAAAGATATTATTGCTAATGCTGCAAATATTGAAGAAATCCATGTTAAAGTCGCTCGTGATGATAAAGGTAATATAGTTGGGCTTGAGGATTTATTAAGTAAGCATAAGAATATCAAGACATTAGTATTAGGCGGAACTGCTTTAAATAAAAAAGATATTGAAAATATAGTTAGTAATAATCCAAATATTTCTAATATTAAATTTATGCAGCCAACATTAGTTGAGCTATATGAAATTAGCAAGTGGCATAAAGAACATAATAACTTAACGATTAAGATTGCTGATGTTCAGGAAATGACGGCACAACAAGTTCTTGATACAATATACAGATCATTCCGTAATTTAAAGGAAGAGCATGTTAAATATTTTGATATTATAGAATTTGATAATAAAAAGAATCTTGTTATAAAGTTAGATGATCTTTTGGCAGCTTATAGCAGTATTTCTGAAATTGAAAATATATTAAAAGGTTTTGCTGAGCCAAAAAAAATAATGGCAAATGCGTCATGGGCAGATGATATATTGATCAGAAATGGTAATACAATTGTTCCTTTATACGATTCTATTATGATTGAAAAGCCTTTGGTTAAAGGTGTTACCAGAATGGTTCCCATAGGTATACATAATAAAATTAATTACATGGCAAAATTAGTAGAACTTATTACTAAGGAAAATGACCATTATTCTATCAGTTTAGCATCGCTTCTGAAAAAAGCCTCTAAGCCAAATGTATTGCGAGATGCATTTGTGGAATTGCTTGAGTCATATTTAGAAGTTAGAAAGTATATGCCAGATATTATAATTAAAGATGATGTTTCTAATAAAGATCTATTAGATCATGCAGCTAATATTAGAAATAACTATGAAATGTTTTCGAGATTTGTTACAAAAGTTAATAAAATTAACTTGCTTGATGTTATTAAAAATAATTCTAAACTTGCCCTTTTATACCACATTGTAGGACTTAATTTAGAGCCTGATCTTGAGCGAGATGAAAATGGTAATATAATAAATGATCAAGATATTAGTCTAGTATATGAAAATAATGTACTCGTTAATTTTTGTGATAGAACTTCAGAAGGAAAAATAGAACCTTATAAAGAAGTATATGATAATTTTGTGAGGGAATTGAATAATAATTCCCAGTTACTAATCAATTTTTGTCATTATTTGCATCAAACTTCTACACAATGTGCTAATAAAAGCAAGTTAACATTAGTAATGACTCAAAATTTAAATTTAAGATCATTAATGTTTATATATTCTGTGTCTAAATCTAAGAAAAATATAAATTTAATTACTTCAGGTAGGTGTAAGAATATCATTGGAAAATGGGATAATAGTGAATTAAATAAAAAACCAAAAATTATACAACTTGATAGTATTGATGCAGCAAACAATTTTATAAATGATTTAAATGAAATCAAAAATCAAGCTGACAAGTTCACAAAATTTACTGTTAATTTATATTTTAATTCTTATATGACTGATAATTCAGTAGGGAATGAAGAAAAAATACAAAATTTAGCGGAAATCACTAAGAAATTAAGTGAGTTTGGTTTTGTTAAAAAGATTAGACCTGTTGATTATAGAAATACAGCTGATTTAGATTTCCTTGGTAAATTAGATGCTAAAATTGAAGAGTTAAAAGTAGATCCTAAAAAATACAAATCTTCTAAGCAAATAAGAGAAAATTTAGAAAAATTAGAGAAAGAAAGATTAGAGCAAGCTAAAAAAATTATAGAAGAAAAAGAATCAAGAAAAGAAACGCCACTTTCCCCAAGGCAAAGTGCAATTAAAGCAGGTAGAAAAGCTAAGAAGGGAGTTCTTTCTCAAGAATCTGACTCTTCAAAAAACAGTGGTAATTCTAGTACCAGCAACAATACTTTTGTGAATAATGAAACAAATGATGAAGTTGATACTGGTTCAGTTGTAATAAATCCATCTCAAGCTCCTTCAGAATTTAATACATTTGTACCTAAGCCATCTCCGGTTCCTTCTGCTACAGCAAGTCTGAATGCTTCTGCTGCTCCAAGCACAGCTAGTAGCCTTGATACTAAGACAATGAAAGTTAAAGAAACAATGAGTATTGATTTGGGGGATTTATCTAAAAAGTCTCAGGAAAGTACTACTGTTTCTACAGTTCCTGCTTCAGCTCCAACATCACCTACTGTTAAGGCAGCAAAAAATCCATGGCAAGGGGCTATAGATAACAATACATCCCAAAAGGCAAAGGAAAAAGCTGATCCTTCAAAAACTAACAAGGATAAACCTGCCGAGCCTGAAAAACCAAACTCGCCACAGCAGCCTCATAAAGCTCCAAAAAGCCACAAGCTGTCATTTGGTAGAGTTATTTTATATACTGTAGCATATGTAGTAATTACAGCTGCTGTATTTGGTAATACAACTTATTCAAAAGCTGCTAAAGCTGCTCTTTCTGCGTTAGGTGGTGCGATATTTAACTTGTTTGCGAATAACACAATTATTAAAAGTGATGTTAAATACGCTGCTAATAAATCAAGATTTAAGCAAGCTGCCTTCTATAAGCATAACTTATTACCTGAATTATGGAGAGAAGCTGTAATCAATAATGATGCAGCTAAAAATAAAGGTAAGAATATATAATAGTTTTGACGAGATGCTAAACATCTCGCAGTAATTAATTGAAGGTTTTCATAGCAAATTGTTGTTGTCATTCCGAGAGGCTTTCATAGCCTCGTGGGAATCCATTTTAAATTTAAGAATCATGTGGATTGCTTCGAGTTAGCCCTCTCGCAATGACATACGGCAAATTCATAACAGTAACTTTGTACTTCTTCAGTTCTTATAGATATGCAAAGTCTCGTGGGAAATCCATCAACAAAATTTATCAAACATTACTTTGGTCTTGCCAAATTATACAAATTATCCGCTGTTAAATATTCGTTATAGCCAAGGCGTGCAACAAGTTGCATATCTTTTGTTATTACTTTTCCATCTTTAATAAACTTATCGTCAATATGAACTCCAACAATAGATCCAATTATCATTGTGCAAAAATCACCGTCTTTATTTGGCGGTAATTCGCTTGTACTATATAAAACACATTCAAGGCTAACAGGTGATCCAGTTATACGTGGCGGCTCTACAATATTACTTGCATCAATCATTAGATTCGCAGCTGTTACCTCACTTAAGCCATAGTCTAAAACAGCTGAGGTTTCCAACATTTGTTCCTTGAGATGAACAGGTACTAAATTAACCGTAAACTCTTTATTAACCATAATATTGTGCAGGGTATCTTTTTCATGAGTTCCATTTTTACGGGAAATAGAGACCATTATCATTGCTGGATCTTCGCTAATTAAGTTAAAAAAGCTAAAAGGCGCTAAATTTATCTCATGATTATCAGATATGGTTGTAATCCATGCTATAGGGCGTGGTGCAATACAAGCTTTTAGCGGAGAGTATTTAAGATTGTGGTTCTGCTTAGATGGTTCATAGAACATAAATTACCATTTTTTATTATTTTTACTAAAAATATAAAATAATTTCAACCTTAAATATTGTTTTAACTTTATAGTCATGGTTGTGTAATAACGAGTCAAATCAATTCATGGTTCTTGCTAATATGTTAAATTTTGTGTAATAATTAAAATATTAACTAATGGAGGAAAAGATGAGAAGTAAAAACCCACTGGATGGATTATTGAAGCATGTACCGAAAGCTATCGAAGCCCAAAAAAAGATAAATAAGGATATTTCGGAAATACAACCTGCTGACTTAAATAAAATTCATGATGGTAGTAGTATATTACATGAAGCTGTTTCTGGTAATGCTAATCATCTTATAAAGCCTTTGGTTTCTAAAGGGGCAAATGTTAATATTCGTGGCAATAATGGAGAAACGCCGCTACATGCTGCTGTTAAATCAGGAAACACTAGTGGTGCTAAAAAGCTTTTAAAGCAAGGTGCAGATTTTAATATTGCTAATGATAGGAATCAAACGCCGATACAACTTGCGGAATCAATTGGTAATAGCGACCTCATAGATCTATTTAAAAATGCTGAGAAAAACTTTAAAAATGATCCATTCACAAGTACTTTCAGATTGGTAAGTGGGTTAGGCAAGGGCGTTGAAACTCTAATGAGTCATGTAAATCCAGAAGCTACAAAAGGTATAGAAAACCAAATAGAATCTAATGTTGGGAATATATCAAATGTCTTTGGCGCTGTAACAAAAGATATCGAAAATGTTGTCGAGAAGGTAACAGGTGATTTTACTAAATCTATAAGTAATATTGCTCAAACCTTTGATGAAATTTTGCACGCTACCGAAGCAACTGGAAATAAAATTGTAAATGACGTTTTTGGTAAAATTAAAACAGAAGTAGACAAAGTTAATACCGATATTTTAGGTAACATATCTCAAACTCTAAAAGATGAAGCTGAAAAAATTGGTAAGCAATTGTTAAATGAGGCTATAGCCGAGGCTAATAAAGTAAAAGATCAGGTTAAGGGTGATATTAAGAAAAAGATTATAGAATTTTTGATGCTTGATAGATTTGCAGAATTCGGTATAAGTATTGTTAGAAGAGGCGGTTTTACAGTTCTTGCCAATTTAGGTTTAAACCTGCTATCACCATTTGTTGGTAACGTTTTCTCAGGTAATATGGCTCGCTATGGCTCTGCTGCTGTTATCGGCATGATGGGGGGGTATTTTCTGGAGAGCCATAATATTAGGTTTAAAGATAAATCTTTGGATTCTTTGAACTATATAGTTGGTGGTTACGGAAGCCGTGACATTGAAGATTATAATTTTAAAAAGAAATTTGTAGATTTTGCCTGCGGCACAAGGTGTTTCAGAGGAATATCTAAGTAAATAATAAGGAAATGGCTATTATCACATAACCATTTCCTTTTTTATAATACTATTAAGGTTTCGGTATATTTTGCTCGGGGATCGGGTTTGCCTTCCTTCTGCGAAGGTCATCACGCCAACTTGAGCTTTCGGCTTTCGTTTTTTTAGGTGGTGAAGATTTTGAGTCAAATTCAATTGTAGTGGTCTTTTTATCAAGACTATCATCATGCGTAGAGTTTTTAACATTTTTATACTCTTCGCTGGATGAAAGTTGAATAAATTCCCAATAAACTGTAGCAATATCGATCATCCCCGAGATCGGATTATCCACGTGAACTGCTCCATCAATTACAGCCATATATTCAATCATAGCAACTGTATTATGGCACATTGTTGCGATAACATCGAAAGGCATGCCTACAATACTTCCAACTTTTTCAATAGTATCAGCCAAATGATCAAACTTAAAATATCTGCAAATTTTACCAAGAAGTCCTGTAACGGCGCTTACTGCAAAATCAGGAGCTTTTATTAAGTAGTATAATAGATTGCGAACATAAAAAAGAGGTCCATAAGCATGATTTTTAACATACTCCATATTTCTCTGATATTTAGGATTGAATCTATTGTTTTCAATGGTTGTGAAATCTTGTTTTTCATAGCCAGTACCATTATCAAAATAAGGGTTTTTCCTAACATAAAACTCGTAAGGATTTGATTTTTTAGTAAAGAATGACCCTTTAAAGAACTTTCTAACATCTTTTATTGCTGATTTTAAAGCCCCTTTTTCAGTCACCTTGTTTATATCATGGTTATATTTTGATACAGCATACTTTAATGTAAGGATTTTTTCCTGTAAAACCAGCATTTGGCGCTCAGAAAGCTTTGTAATATCTTCATTAGGTTTAGGATCTTTTTTATCCTCATCTTTCTTTATAGCAAGGAGTGCTTCAGGTAATATTTTGTTAAGGTTTTTTGCGCCAAAAAGATGAGAGTATTCGGCAAATCTTTTAAGTAAAACTTTATTATTTTGTAGGCTGTCATCTCTACTTTGCAGAAATACTAAAACAACTTCCTTTAATGCTTTAATGGCGTTGGCTTTGTCTGTTCTGCTTAATTTTGACCACTCCTTTTTATGGGCGGGCATTTGTGCCAAATTTTTCTTATAAAGATTATATTCTGGTGAAATATCTACATTTACCGTACGTTTTTTATTATGTTTGTCTGTAAAAGTATAATCATAATGAGAATTATTTGCTATGTCTGCTGTTTTTTGTGTCCTGCGGTTATCTCTCATGTGTGGATTAATTTCATTAACTTTATCCATCATGGTCTTTATTGCTTTATCTCTGTCAGGATGATTTGGATGAATCGCATCAAACAAATATTCAACTGTATAGCGATCCAGGCAGAAAAAGTAAGGATAATCTAGTATTGGTAAGTTAGTATCGTTAAGTGGGCGATTATTTACAACATGATCAAACGCGTTTGCAATAACATCAAGTTGCTGATTATAAAGATAATCATCAGCCTGTGGGTCTCTCTGATTTGCAGGCATACCTTCAGGTCTATTAATATTATCAAGATAAAATCTTGCTAAATTTAAACGATGTTGTCTTAAAGGCGGAATAGCGTTATATGCATTTGTAATTGTAGTTTTTTGGTCGGCAGTGAGCTGATTTTTATTTATCAAATAATCGCAAATTACGCCCACAAGCTCAGGGCTTACGCTAAATATTGTATGATTAATATCAAAATTAGGATTCTGAGCAGGGTTAAGAATTTTATCAAAATAATGCTGTTTGACGCCATTTGCAAACTGATCAATTTGTTGGGTTTCATTCCCTAAGTCCTGCCCATTGTTTAAATTAGTAAAGCTTGATTTATAATATTCCTGTCCTTCTTCTATATACTTAATGGCATCTATTATAAAGCCGACATTGGTTACATTGTCAGGATTTACCTGATTAGGAGCCTGAGGACCTAATGGAGGTCTTTTTTTCTGCAGCGATAAAATTCCCTGCTTTTTACTACCCGCACCAGAGTGTTTTAAAAAATCTACTATAGCTCTTTGTAATGTTTTAGCAGTTTTAAAATCGTATTGAACAGTATGATCTTGTGATAAATGCTTAAATATTCCAGTTTTACTCATAATGCCACTCATGGTTAATTTTATATTAATTATAGCACATAAATGAATAAATTTGAAGAGAAACTACTTGTATTGAACTTTTAAATGTAAATTAAATTGACAATTATTAAAAAATAGTTAATATAGCGCTAAAAGTATTTAATATAAATTAATAATGCGCATAAAGTAGATTATTTGTTAATTTTCAATTATTTAGTTTAATAGAATCATTTACAAAATATAAAGGCTTAAAATGTACAGTGAAATTTTAAAGTTAGTTAAAGAATTTGCAATCAAAAGAAGTGAAAATGGCAAAAACAAAGGTGTCCGTGCTTTTCAAAAGCAATTATTTAACTTGGTTGATGGCAAAGAGTTTTCGGATATAATGTTTGCGTTTTATCGCATTTTTAAAGATCAGGATTTAGAAACATGCCAAGCTTTATATGCATTACTTCCTTCTAAAATCAATGCTACAGATAAATTAAATCGTATAAATTCAAACAGTATCAATTTAGAGAAAAATTCCATTATAGATACAATACTAAAAAGGTTCATAATTAAATCTGATGTAAAGAATTTTAATAAGTTGTTTGAGATATTTGATATTAATAAGGCTATAGAAATATATACACAAAGATTTAATAATATTTCATGGGTTGGAAATCTAAATATTTCCTCAGAATTATGTGAAGCGTTTCAAGATAAATATTTATTATATATTAAATCCAATGCCAATTTAAATGATGAAAAATCGAAAGATAAAGCAATAAAGAGCTATGATATAATTATTCGATTTAATAAATTTAGTAACATAAAAACTTATGTAACAAGATTATATTTAGAATATGGCTATAAAAATAACATATATAATTTCTTTGTTACTAAAAATTTGGAAAAATTAAAATATTTAGTTAAGCAAAATGATGTTCAATTAATGGAGTTGTTAATAGATTTTTATGGTTCAGATAATACTGCTAATTATTTAATTCCAAAACTGACTAATGATACCTCTCTTTGGGATGCGTTAATGAATGGTGTGCAAAGTGCTCAACCAAGATTTAATAGTTATGCTTCAATGATCAAATTACTATATTTAAACCTTCCGGCTAATGAGATTAATTATAATTTTAGCGAAGAAATATTTAAAATAAATTACCGACATTATTTGAAATGTGGTGATTGGGTTGCAGCCGAATATGTACTAGACCTTTATGAGAAAAGAAATACTCTTATGATAAAATCAAAAGAGTATTATAATGGTTTTTATTATTCTTTGATGAATATTTTAATGAAAGAAATTAGTGATGATAATTGCTTAGTATATTTTCAAATATTTTCAAATCCAGATCTAAATTTACGCAACAAAATTGCTTTTGATAATATTTTAAGTAAACTATATTTTGATAATGAATTAACATTTAAAATATATTATCCTAATCATCGTCCATATGCATATCTTGAGTTGCTTTTAAAAAATGCTAAGGAACTAAAGGGTTTAAATTGTTCTCAAGTAAAGAATTTTATTGCATATAATCCCCAAAATTTTGTAAAAGAGTGTTATATACAAAATGAATTAGCACTATCTTTAATTTTATTAAATAATCTGGAGATTCTAGAATATGTATTTAATATGTTCGATGATAAACAAAAAGTTGTATTTCTAGAAAATTTTTGCTCAGTTATAAAAGATACAAAAAAATTAAGTTCTAATTTAAAATTTGTGATTTTAACTAATAGAAATATTTTTAATTTTTTTGATATTCATATAAAAAACTATTTAAATATTGAAAACCCAATTAATAAGAGTCTTAATGAAAGGATTTTTTTATCATTTTCAGATCCACAGAAACTATTAGTACTTAAACATTTACCAACCAATATAATTGAAGAATTTGTAAATAGTGAGAAATGCGCTGACTTCTTTAATTGTGTATTTATTTATAAGTCACGTTTAAATAATTATTTAAATTATCAAGATTTTAATGATTCTATATTAAGTCGTTTAAACGATGAAGATAGACAAAAAGCTTTGCAAACATTGCTTAAAGAAATTTTAGATTATCCACACACTAATGATAATTTAAAAAAATCATTCCACATATTAGTTAGCCAAATACAAGATAAAAATCTTATCTTAGATCTTTTTTTAGAAACAACTAATTTGGATTATAATATAAATTTAAAGGTTAATAAGCTTCAAAAACATATTTACCATATATATAATAATGGGAGCGCATATTTTATTATTACATTATTAAAAGATGAAATTTTAAAATTAAAGGAAAGCGGTCAATATGATCTTGATAAAATTAATATAATTTTAGAAACTATTCAAGGTTCCATCATATTGAATAGAGCTAATATTATATATGCAAATTTGAATCATGATACTAAATTAATATTGTCTAAAGTATTTTTATATGAAAAATATAATGTAATATCTAGTGTAAATTCAAATCTTTTGCCACCAATTGTTACTGTTAATGGTATATACTTTAAGGAAGATATAATTAAATTTATCTCTAATTTTTCAAATACATTAAAAATAGCATATTCTAATGATTGGATTCTATCTGAAAACCACCTACCAAATTATATAAGAATAATAATTGATTATACTTTAGCGCTTGCAACAAAACAATCTGAGCAAATTACACCTAATTGGGATGGTATGCCAAGTGAGATTAGGGCAAAAATTACCAGGTATTTAGGTTTTGATTATGACGACATGTTGGCGTTAAGGCAAAGGGCAAAAGCCAAAGTAATAAACCATAGAGCAGCGCTTGAATCTGAACAATGCAAAGAACCAGCAAATCACAAGCGCAAGCGGGATGATTCGGACAATGAAAATCCGCCAAAAAAAATAGCAAAAACGATA